>JAVVFP010000118.1:0-7996 GCA_032250495.1 Bacteroidota bacterium
ACGAATGCGAACGAGGATTACGTCTTCACGAAGTGATGTCCCCCACCAAGACATCGACCGGGAGTTACCCCGGATTCCGAAAAAGCCGGATCGTATCCGGCTTTTTTTTCGTGCGCAGCGGGATCACAACTGACCGTGCGTCTGTGTCGTGCAGCGGACAGTACGGCGATGGAGGAGCGCCCATATTGCACCCGTTGTTTTCAGCATCATCATTCAGTCACGAGGTAGTATCCATGTCTTGGTCTCGAAGCGGTTTCCCGGGAGGCCTTTCCGCCCTGACCCTGTTCGCAGCATTGTTTTTTTCGGCCTGTGCCGATCAGATTGTCAGTGAATGCGACGTCGCAAAGGACGCTCCTGCGATGCGTGCGCGCTTCAGCGACATGCAGGCACAGCTGTTCACCCCGAGCTGTGCCACGGCAGGCTGTCATGGGGGAAGTCGACCGCAGGCAGGTCTCAGCCTGGTCGACGGCGCATCCTACGCGGCGCTGGTCAACATCGCGAGTACGACAAATCCCGGCCGACTGCTCGTCGACCCCGGCAATCCCGAGGAAAGCGTGCTCATCCTCACCCTGCGCCGCAGTCTGCTTCCCGCCATGCCTCCTGCAGGACCGCTTCCGACGGCGGTCATCGATTCCGTCGCCGCCTGGATCGCGGCCGGCGCGATGCAGAACTGAACTTCACTACTATTTACGGAGTAATATCATGCGAATACACTACAGTATTTCCCTCATCCTGGTCACACTGATGGCATGGACGGTGTCTCCCGCGCACGCGCAGAAAACGGAGTATCAGGTTGACAAGGATGCGAAGAACAAGGTCACATTCATCTCGGATGCGCCGGTTGAGGACTTCGAGGGAGTGACCGGAAATATCGACGGCTATCTCCTGCATACGGGGGATGAGCTCGCCGAGGGGAGTAAACTCTATTTTGAAGTGGATCTCCGGACGCTCGATACGGGTATCGGACTGCGTAACCGCCACATGCGGGAGGATTACCTGCACACGGACAAGTATCCGTATGCGAAATTCAGCGGCAGGGTGGACAAGACGTGGAAGGGCGCGAACGGACCGGAGGCGAGGGTGGTCGGCACGATGGAGATACACGGGAAAAAGAAAGAACTCTCCCTCAAAGGAGTACTCACGCCCTCGGGTGAGGGCATGCGCGTCCGTTCCACCTTCGAGGTCAAACTGACTGACCACGGCATCGAAGTTCCGCAGTTCATGTTCATGAAGATCAGCGAGGTGATGAAACTCGTCCTCGATTTTCAACTCAAACGCATCAAGGGGTAATGAGCATGAAGCGGGTTTTTGTACTGACCGGTCTGGTCCTGAGTTTTGTCGTCCTCACGTTTTCGGGCCGGGCACAGAGCAGCTGGCAGCGCAGCGCGGAGACGGAACTGCCGCCGCTCGAACTGTTCCATTCGACACAGGCCATCAATCTGCCGACTGCCGGACGTCTCGGTGCGGGCGAGTTCGAATTCGAGATATCCCATCGTTTCATCCCGACTCTTGACGAGGGAGCGAAAAATCTCTACGGCTTCGACGGACCGGTGAACATTCGCATCGCCCTCGGCTACGCGTTCAGCGACGACGGCATCGTGACGCTGGGACGCAGCAACGTGCAGGACAACCTGGATCTCAACCTCAAGCATACGATTTTCGCGCTGCGGGGGAACATCCTTCCCCTGCACATCGCCGCGCGTGCCGGGGTGGCGGCGAATACCGATGTTCCCGGACGGGACGCGTGGGACGGCGACAACACGCAGGCCTACGGACAGCTCATCCTCAACACCCTGGTCGGAGAACGCTTTGCGTTCGGGCTGGTTCCGTCTTACCTTTATAACAGTCACCTTGAATGTGCCGACACGCAGTATTCCTTTACCATGGGAGTGCATGCCCAGTATTATATCACCGATGTGTTCAGTGTCCTTGCCGAATGGAATCCCACCATCACGGGCTGGCGGAGCGGGCATAACCCCGTCTCCTTCGGCATCGAGCTGGAGACGGGAGGTCATTTCTTCAAGGTCATTCTCAGCAACAGCGACCTGCTCAATCCCACGCAATTCCTCGCGGGCGCACCCGATGCCTTCAACGACGGGAAGCTACGCATCGGTTTCAATATTACCCGTGTCCTGACCTTCTGACAATAATTGATAGACAGCTGAGAGAATTGAATAATGAAAAACGTCGTCATCATCGGCAACGGTGTGGCGGGAATCACCGCAGCGCGACACATACGCAAGCGCAGCGACGACCGCATCACCGTGATCGGGAGCGAGACACGGCATTTCTTCTCCCGCACCGCGCTCATGTATATCTATATGGGACACATGACCTATGAACAGACGAAGCCCTACGAGGACTGGTTCTGGAAGAAAAACCGCATCGACCTCGTGCATGACCACGTCATGCATATCGATACCGGGGAGAAGAAGCTGCACCTGGCATCGGACGGCACACTGTCCTATGACAGCCTCATCATCGCCACCGGCTCGCTGCCGAACAAGTTCGGCTGGTCCGGGCAGGACCTGCGCGGCGTGCAGGGACTGTATTCCATGCAGGACCTTGAGGCCATGGAACGCAATACGGCGGGAATCGATCGCGCCGTCATCGTCGGCGGGGGACTGATCGGTATCGAGATGGCGGAGATGCTGCGCTCCCGGGGTATCGACGTCACGTTTCTCGTGCGCGAGGAGAGCTACTGGAACAATATTCTTCCTCCCGAGGAATCGGCGATGGTCAACAGGCATATACGCGACCACGGTATCCATCTCCGCCTGTCGACGGAACTCGATGCCATCCTTCCCGACGACAACGGAGGCGTGCGCGCCGTACGCACGGGTGGTGGAGATGAACTGTCCTGCCAGTTCGTCGGATTGACCGCCGGCGTACATCCGAATATCGCGGTCTGCCGGGGAAGCGGCATCGCCACGGAGCGCGGCGTTCTCGTCAACTCCTTCTTCGAAGCGAATCTCCGCGACGTCTACGCGATAGGCGATTGCGCCGAGTTCGTGGCGACCGACGGTGAAAAGTCGCACGTCGAGCAGCTCTGGTACACCGCGCGCATGCACGGCGAAGCGCTCGCTGCAATTTTATACGGTGAAAGAAAAGCATATGACCGCGGCATACTATTCAACTCCGCGAAATTTCTCGATATCGAGTATCAGACCTACGGCGAGGTTCCCGCGAAACTCGAGGGACTGCAGTCGCTTTACTGGGAGCATCCCGGAGGCACCCGCGCGATTCGTATCGTTTATGATGAAGGAAGCGTCGTGCGGGGATTCAACCTGATGGGTATTCGTTACCGTCACCGCGTCTGCGAGCAATGGATCACCGAAGAGCGGACTGTCCCCCACGTGCTCAGGCAGCTCGGTGCGAGCAACTTTGATCCCGAGTTTTCCCGGCAGTTCGAACGCGAACTTGTCGCGTCGTGGAATGCACAGCACCCGGAACAGGCGCTTCACCTGCGCAGGGGAAGGGGGCTGCGATTGCGGCGCGCACTGTCACCGAAAAGAAGTAGTGAAGGAGCATCGGCATGAAAACCGTGGGCATTCAGATTCCCGAACACCTTACCGGCCGGGCCTGGGTCGATCAACCGCTGCGGAAAACCGGACTCGCTCTTTTCGGCATCGGACTGCTGGTCTTCGTCGTCGGTGCCACCGGCGCGTTCCACAGCGTCCCAGCGCTCTATTCAATTCTCAGCCTCGGCCTCGGCAGCGCAGGCGCGCTGCTCGCCGTTCTCGCGGGACGCAAGGCGCGTCACCCGGGCATCGACCACGACGGCATCATGTTCAGTCCGCTCAAAAACCGCAAAACTATCGCATGGGTCATCGGCGTTGTGTTCACGGGGTTCTACGTGCTGCTGTACTGGTTCCCTGATACGCTGGCGCATATGACCGTCGCCTTCGATCCCCTCAGCAGGGCGATCCGCGGCAAGGCCGCCGACCGCTGGTTCCTCTATGGCACGCTGTACACGCTCGCGGTGCTCATCATGGGCGTGCGCATGCTCATCAAGTACCGTCATTCGCGCTACCAGACGCTACGGACGATTTCGGTGATGTTCTTTCAGGCCGTCTTTGCACTGCTCCTTCCCGGCCTGCTGCAGCTGTTCAATCAGCCCGAATTCTATTTCCACTATTTCTGGCCGCTGAAATACGATTACCTGTTCCCCTCGAAACTGAGCACGCTGTTCAACGGCACCGCCCTGGCCGTGTTCATGGGATTCTGGGCGATCGTCATCGCCTTCATCGGAGTTCCGATACTCACGTATTTCTACGGCAAGCGCTGGTACTGCTCCTGGGTATGTGGCTGCGGCGGATTGGCGGAGACGCTCGGCGACCCCTGGCGACAGCTCTCCGACAAGTCTCTCTCTGCCTGGCGCGTGGAGCGCTGGATGATTCACGGTGTGCTGCTGTTCGCCGTGGTGATGACAGGCCTGTTGTGGTTGAACTCCGCATGGGAAGGCGCCGTGCTCGGGAGTCTTTCGTACGGTTTCAGCAGGACCTACGGCTTCCTGATAGGAGCCATGTTCGCGGGAGTCATCGGCGTCGGATTCTATCCGCTCATGGGTTCGCGCGTGTGGTGCCGTTTCGGCTGTCCCCAGGCCGCGATACTCGGCATCATTCAGCGATATTTCTCCCGTTTCCGCATCACCACCAACGGCGGACAGTGCATCTCCTGCGGGAACTGCTCGACCTACTGTGAAATGGGGATCGACGTTCGCGCCTACGCGCAGCGCGGTGATGACATCGTGCGGGCCTCCTGCGTGGGCTGCGGTGTCTGTTCCGCCGTCTGTCCACGAGGCGTCCTGAACCTTGAAAACGGTCCGGTCAGCACCCGGCTCAAGTAATTCGAACGTGCTCAAGTGATTCGAAGGTAAAACGCATGGCGTCCTGCAGTATGATCTGCAGGACGCCATTTTCTTTTCGATCTCCCGGGAGTGGAACTGTCCTGCAGCGGACACCTTGCTACGCGTACGAACGGTATTTTGAAATTGAATGAATGACACATCACCCCGTATGGAATGAGAAAAAAAATGAATAGATCATATCTCCTGGCTTCACTTCCTGTTGTGGTCCTCTTCGTACTCGGCGTTTTCTGTATGACGGCCGACTGTGCGTCACGCTCAGACCCACCGACCGTCCTCCATGGTGCCAGTCCTACGCCGGAGTTCAACAGCCATTGGCGGCAGGGCAAGGCCGAGATTACGCGCTTCGATCTCGAACAGGTACGTTACGGTGAAATCCGGAAAGGGGAGGCCATGCTGATCTATGTGGTCGAACCGTTTCTCCCGGAAACGCAGGTGAAATATGAAGGACACCCCTCCCCCGACAGTCCGGAGTCCGTGCTGAAACTGAACCTGACCCGGGAGTTCCACACGGGAATATACCCGTACTCCATGATGACATCGGTGTTTTCTCCCCTGTCCGATTCCACCGGTCGTCCCTACAAGATCACGCAGACCGCCCAGGAATGGTGTGGACATACTTTCACACAGGTCAACAACAGGGGCGATCATTTCGACGTGCATTCATTCTCGTATTTCCAGGACGAGGGTGATCGACGTTTCCGCACCGAACCGGCATTCACAGAGGATGAATTGTGGATGCGCGTTCGACTCGATCCTTCCTCGCTTCCGACGGGAACGCTTCGAGTGATTCCGCGTCTGGATCACCAGCGCATGCGTCATGCGGATTTTACGGCAGAGATCGCGGTCGCACGCGTGCGCAGAATCGATACGGACGCTGTGCATTCCGATCGTACCGTGATCGAATACGAATTGCAGTACACGGAACTTCCGCGGGTTCTTCGTCTACGCTTCGAGGAGGTATTTCCCCACCGTATCGTCGGCTGGGAGGAAGAATTGCACGTGAAAGAGGGGGATGAAACGGTCGTTCTCACCACCCGTGCACGTCGTACGCATGACCTGATGGCTGATTACTGGAATCACAACAGCGTACGTGATTCCGCACTCCGGAAAGAGCTGGGAATGATATTCTGAGAAATGTGAAGGTGCTTCGTTCGGCGGGGGCCTGAATCTCGCCAACGGCTCCGCCCAGCATCTGGCGCAAACAAGATGAAAGTAAAACGCGAAACGCACAGAGTCCTGCAGCTCATACTGCAGGACTCTGTGCGTTTCGGTCCGTTCAAAGCCGCCGTGGCGCCGTGCACGGCTCGTCTCGAGAAGGGTGGTCAGTCACGCGCGGCGCGTGCGGCCGCCAGCAGTACGGAGGGATCGAGGCGCACCTTGTAATCCGGATTTGCGTAGCTGAAGGTGATACGGCCGTCGGTATTGACGATGAAGACGGCGGGTACCGGGAGCATGTGATGGGTTTCCCCCGAGGCCGCTTCGAGGTCGAGACCGTATTCCCTGTACTGTGCCATCATCGCATCGTCGAGTTGAAACGCGACACCGAAGCGACGCGCCGCTTCCATCCTGCTGTCCGACAGCAGGGTGTAGCTGAGTTCGTGTTTCCCGACGCTCGCCTCCAGGTTCTCCGGTGTATCCGGGGAGATGCCGATCAGCTGAAAGCCCAGGTCACGCAGCTCGTCTTCGATGGACTGCAGCTGTCCGAGCTGCACATTGCAGAATGGACACCAGCCACCGCGGTAGAAAATCAATACGGCCGGACGCTCTGCGAATGCCGCCGGAAACGCCATGTCCACACCGGAAATGCCGGCAAGCTGCATGGAAGGAACGCTCATGCCTGGTTTCAGAGGACAGACGTCCTCAGCGGTGGAGGGAACAGGGGTGGCGTTGGATGGAATGGACTGGGCGATCACGCTCCCAAGGGGAAGCAGTAACAGGGAGAGTATGAATAAATCATTGAACATGACGGAATATCCTCGGGGTTCATGAATAAAGTTTTGATAATGTACAGTATAGTGCGCGATGCAGACAGAGGCGGGTGGAAGCAGAAAACTGCTTCCACCCGTTGGAGGAGAGATGAAGAGGAGAGAGTGTGTGTGTTGCGGTTGCACCGCGTGGATGTGTCCGTCCCCCTCGCGAACAATTACTTTTCCATCGAGGCCCACTGCTTGTCGGCTTTTTCTATGACAGCGAGGGGATTCTTGTCGAACATCTGTTTGGCCTCCTTGTTCGAGAACATGTAGAGTGCGCCTTTGTACGTGCTGAAATACTGCGGATCGGCGCCCATTCGCTTGCCCATGGATACGGCCGTCGCACAGGTTCCGTCATATTTCGGCGCATATTTTGCGGGATTCTTGTCGAACATTTTCTTCGCGTCCCTGTTTGCGAAGAGATACTTCTGTCCCATGTAGGTCGCCGAGATGGCCTTATCGCCCTTCATCGCCTTGTTCATTTCCACATATGCGACGGGACAATAGCCGTCCAGTGCGAGCTCGTGTGCATTGGCCGTGCCGTGCTGTGCCCACGCGGTGTTCGCGAGGAGGACGGTAAAGACGAGGGCGGATAGAATACGCAGGTGTTTCATATATGGCTCCGGTAAAGTGTGTGACTGAGTTCGAGAGCAATATACACCGTCCCGAAAGCGCAGACTGTCCTGCAGCGGACAAAGCGCGCGCTCCGTCAATCCAATCGTAATAGTACGGCTGTGTTTTATAGCGCGGAGGCGCTGCCGACCCGAAGGCTGTCGGATTCGTCCTCCTCGGGCAGGGGGAGCGTACCACGCCATTCGAGGAGCAGGAGCAGAAGGGGAGGGAGGTAGACGGCGAGCTTCATCCAGAGGGGATCTGTCCAGTCCCCGGAAAGGTGATAGTATACACCGCTGTAATTGGCGACGGACATGGTTGCGATCAACGCGATGAAACTCCACCGCGGGTACAGCGGCAGCAGGAGAGCGAGCCAGGCGATGTACCAGGGATGGACGGTGGCGGCGAACAGGAAGAAGACGAAGGTCGTAAGGGCCATGCCGCGTGCGAGACCGCCGTTGTGGACGGCGATGACCAGAATCAGTATTGTGGCGAGACCGTGTCCGATGCTCCTGGCCGCGAGGCCGTTCCCGATGATCGCTTC
>JAVVFP010000119.1:0-7993 GCA_032250495.1 Bacteroidota bacterium
TGTCCCACCCCCACGATGCCGACATCCGCACCCACGAGATCCGTTCTTCCGCGGAAATGCAGCTCGAGAAGGACGGCACACAGCCATTCCGCGACGGAACGCGCGTTGCTTCCCGCGGCCGACGCCCAGGCGATGCCGGCGCTGTCGAGCCAGCCGCGCTCCATATGGTCAGTACCCGAAGTGGACGTGGCGACGAAACGCACTGCGCTGCCCTCGAGCAGCGGCGCGTCCACGTGCAGCGTGGAGCGGCAGAGCAGCACCTCCGCGCCTGCGAGCGCCGACTGCACTCCCTCGGCGTCCCGCGCATCGAAGAGCCGCACCTGCCCGATACCCTCGCAGGCCTCGGTCACGTATGGAATATTCCTGTCCGCCGCGATGATCATAACCGGTGCGCTCACATCTATTGCTGATCGATTCCTCGTAACATACACTTTGCCCGCATAAATGTCATGCCGAAACGAAGCCCTCTTCCCCGCCTTCCGTTCCGCGCACCCCTGCCTGCGTCATCACGCATCCTGCGTCATCACGCATCCTGCGTCATCACGCATCCTGCGTCATCACGCATCCCAGCAATTTTCTGCCCCGCGCAGCTTGACATGTAACCTTCAGGGATATAATATGTCCTATATCCATCGGCGAAACACACCCCTCTCCATTTACAGGTACAAGGTGATGGAAAGCACATCCTTCCTCAACCCCGGTACAGGCAGTCAAACAGCCGGAGCGACAGGCGACGTGACCGCATCCACGGCCGCATCGGCGGGGACGCAGACAGCGCGCAGGCATCGGACCGTGCTCGCTGAACGCGAGGCCAGCCTCAAGGGACTCCCCGAGCCCATGGCCCTGCCGCGGCTCGTGACCTCCGGACTCGATCCGTACGTTCCCGATGCCGCGAAACCGTGGGACAGGCAGCGCGCGGGCTACCTCCTGCGACGGACGCTGCTTGGAGCGACACGTGCGGAAATCGACATGGCGCTCACGAAATCCCCCGGCGAGGTGGTCGACTCGCTGCTCCTCGCAGGGACCGCACCCGCGGCGCCCGGCGACTGGATCGATGACGACTACTGGTATGACAACACGAACAACGACCGCACGAACCGCGAACGGCTGCAGGAACTGCGCGAGTGGTGGACGGGACTGATGCTGCGGCAGGAGTTCTCCATCCGTGAGAAAATGACCTTTTTCTGGCACGACCACTGGGCTACCGAGGCGCTCACGGTGCGACAGCCCCATTTCAATTACTGGTTCAACGACCTGTTTCGCAGCAATTACCTCGGCAACTTCAAGCAGATGGTCAAGGATGTCACCATCGCTCCCGCCATGCTGATCTACCTCGACGGATGGTACAACACCCGTCAGCGGCCGAACGAAAATTACGCACGGGAGCTGATGGAGCTGCATACGCTGGGCGAGGGGAACGGCTATACCGAGGCGGACATACAGGAGGCGGCCCGTGCCCTGACAGGGTGGACGCTGAAGCAGACCGGCAGCAGTCCGGTCGGCACCAAAACCTATGACCCGAAGGAGGCGGAATTCATCACAAACCGCTTCGACGACACGGAGAAGACCTTCATGGGCCGAACCGGCAACTGGGGTTACAGCGACATCGTCGACATCATTTTTGACGAACATGCCGCCGAAGTCGCCGCCTTCATCTGCCGGAAGATATACCGAGAGTTCGTCTACGAGATTGCCGACGAGACAATCATCGCGCAGCTCGCGGATATCCTGCGCAGCAATGACTGGGACATCCGGCCGGTTATGAGCGCGTTGCTGCGCAGCGAACACTTTTTCGACAGTGCGAACATCGGAGCGCATGTCACGTCCCCGCTGGAATTCTACATCGGCGCGATACGGCAGCTGGATATCGCGACCGACAACCTCAAGTACGTCTACCAGGTGAACAGCGCGCTTGGCTGCCAGCTTTTCGAAGCACCGAACGTCAAGGGATGGCCGGGCTACCGCAGCTGGATCAGCGCCAGTCGTCTCGCGGGCCGCTGGTCGGTCGCGGACGAGCTCATCACGGGCAGCATGCGCAGCACGCCCAAATACAGCGTCGACGCCATCGAATATGCCAAGGCGCTCCCGGACCCGAACAATCCCCGCCGTCTCATTGAGGATATCCTCGCCTATGCCGTACCGCTCGCACTGAGCAGCAATCAGTTCGAGATCCTGCTCGACAAGCTGCTCGCCGGGGCACCGGAATACGAGTGGAACATCAACCTCCCGGGCGCCGAAGGACATGTGAAGGATCTGCTCAAGGCCGTCCTGCGGCTCAGTGAATCCCAGCTCTGCTGACCGATCGAACGCTTCGCCACAACGAATCAGGAATGACACATGAAACGGAGAGACTTTGTCAAGACCACGGTCGCGGCAGGCGTCGCGGCCTCGACGATCGGCGGCGTCTTCGATCCCTTCGCGGTGAAGGCCTATGCCGGCGGTCCGTCCCTGGCCCGTGCCGCCATGCGCGCGGGTAGCGGACGTGTCCTCGTCGTCCTGCAGCTCGACGGGGGCAACGATGGACTCAACACCGTCGTCCCGAAGGAAGACAGCCTCTATTACAACCTGCGTGGCTCCCTGGCCATACAGGATCCCCTGCCGGTCAGCGAGACACTCGGCCTGCACCCCGCGATGTCGGGTCTGCAGGCGATGCACAACGAAGGCATGCTGGCCATCGTGCAGAATGTCGGCTACGACAATCCCAACCGCTCACACTTCCGCTCCACCGACATCTGGTTCACCGGCGCGAACAACAGCAGGCCCGGGGACGCGAACACCTATCTCGAGGACGGCTGGCTGGGGCGTTACCTGGACATCCGGCACCCCGGTTACCCCGATCCCGCCGTCACCCCCGAGCATCCCCTCGCCATCGAGATCGGTACCACGACGTCCCTTATGATGCAGGGCGAAAACATGGGCATGAGCATGGCCATCCATGACCCGGAAACGTTCTACCGCATCATCTCCGGTACCGACATCAGCGGCGGGGATCCCCCCGACACGGGGACGCCGGCGGGACTGGAACTCGAATACATACGCAACATCGCTCTCGAGGCAAACCAGTACGCCAAGCCGGTGCGCGACGCCGCGAATCTGGTGGAAAACAATGACGTGTACCCGTCCGGCAACGATGTGGCGGAAAAACTCAAAATCGTGGCGCGTCTCATCGCCGGCGGACTCGAAACGCCGATCTATGTCATTTCACAGAAAGGCTACGACACGCACGCGCAGCAGGACAGCGGCACTACGCCCAAGCACACTTCCCTGCTCGGCAGGATGTCGGATGCGATAAAGTCCTTCTACGACGACCTGGCGGCCTTCGGCGAAGAAGAGCGTGTCATGCTCATGACGATCTCCGAGTTCGGGCGCCGCGTGGAAGCGAACGGTACGGCAGGTACCGATCACGGAACGGCCGCCCCGATGCTCTTCGTCGGCCCGAAAGTGAACGCGGGCATATACGGGGACAATCCGAAGCTGGACGACCTCGATCGCAATGGCGACATCAAGTACCAGTACGACTTCAAACAGATGTACGCAAGCGTGCTCGAACAATGGTTCGGTGTCATGCGCTCGAGCAGCGCGCTCATCCTCAAGGGAGAATGGCAGACACTGCCGCTGTTCTCGCAGGCGCCGGTCGGCGTCGGCAGCAACGGCCTGCCATCGGGTTTCGCCCTGGAGCAGAATTACCCCAACCCGTTCACGCGGCAGGCGGGAACCGCCATACGCTTCTCCACCACCGGCGGTGAGACGCGGCTGCGTGTCTACAATATCCAGGGTCGGCTGGTAAAAACACTCGTGGCAGGATCCATGCGTCCGGGACAGCACGAAGTGCGTTTCCAGCCCGGGAACCTGCCCGGCGGAACATACCTTTTCCGTCTCGAGACAGGCCGCGCGACCGAAACGAGAAGCATGGTTCTGCTTCGATAAACAGCGCTGTCACAAAAAAAAACGCCGTCGGCCGACAACGATGTGTTCACAGCCAGCGGCGTTTTTTCTTATATTGGAGAGATATCGTATCTCACATCCAGAAACATACAGGTTCATGAACAGAGAAGCTGTCCTCGTCCTTCAGGACGGAACGGTCTATCGCGGTACGGCCTTCGGGCATGTCGGGGAAACGCACGGGGAAGTGTGTTTCAATACGGGCATGACCGGATACCAGGAAGTACTGACCGACCCCTCCTACTGCGGCCAGATCGTCACGATGACCTACCCGCATATCGGGAATTACGGCGTGAACGAAGACGACATGGAAAGCGGCCGTATACAGGTCGCCGGTTTCGTCGTACGTGACGGCTGCGCCTCCCCTTCCAACCACCGCGCCACCGCCTCGCTTCCCGACTGGCTTGACAGCCACGGCATCGTGGGAATCCAGGGCATCGACACCCGCGCACTGACGCGTAAACTGCGCAGTGACGGCGCGATGAACGGCATCATCAGTTCCTCCGGTCGCTCCGTAGAAGAGCTGCGCGCCGAAGTTCGCACGCTGCCGACGATGTCCGGGCAGGATCTCGCGCGCGTGGTGAGCTGTGACGAAGCATGGAAGTGGCCGGGAGAAACCCCGCATCGTTACCGTGTGGCGGCGCTGGATTTCGGCATCAAGCACAACATCCTGCGACTTCTCGAAGCGCACGGCTGTGACGTGACTGTGCTCCCCGCGCAGACTTCCGCTGAGGACATCCTCGCCCTCGCGCCGCACGGTGTATTTCTCAGCAATGGTCCGGGCGATCCCGACGCCGTCGGCTACGGCGTGGAGACCGTCCGCGCATTGCTTGGCAGAAAGCCCATATTCGGGATATGCCTCGGCCATCAGCTGCTCGCGCTCGCGCTGGGGGCGCGCACCTACAAGATGAAATTCGGTCACCGCGGTGTCAATCACCCGGTCAAACACCTTGCGACGGAAAAGGTGGAGATCACCAGTCAGAACCACGGCTTCGCGGTGGACGCCGACTCCCTTCCGGCAAGGACGGAGGTAACGCACTGGAACCTCAATGACAATACGCTCGAGGGATTCCGTGTCCGCGATCTCCCCGCCTTTTCCGTGCAGTATCATCCCGAGGCGTCCCCCGGGCCACACGATTCCCGATATCTTTTCCAACACTTCATTTCACTGATGGACGAGCATGCCCAGGCGTAACGACATTTCATCCATTCTCATCATCGGCGCAGGTCCCATCGTCATCGGTCAGGCCTGTGAATTCGATTATTCCGGAACCCAGGCGCTGCGGGCGCTGCGCGCGGAAGGGTACCGGGTCATTCTCGTCAACTCCAATCCGGCCACCATCATGACGGACCGGGAACTGGCGGATGCGACGTACCTCGAACCGGTCACGCCGGAAATCGTCGCCTCCATCATCGAAAAGGAGCGTCCGGACGCCCTGCTGCCGACGGTAGGGGGACAGACGGCACTGGATACAGCCATGGCGCTCCACGAGCTCGGGGTACTCGAGGAATTCGGCGTGGAGCTGATCGGGGCGGATATCGAAGCGATTCGCAAGGCGGAGGACCGCAGCCTGTTCAAAAAGGCCATGGACGAGGTCGGCATCGATACGGCGCGAGGAGATTTCGCCCGCAGCATGGAACAGGCCCTGGATCTCGTCGGCGAGGTGGGCTTCCCGGCCATCATCCGTCCATCGTTCACCCTCGGCGGCACGGGTGGATCGATCGCCTACAATATCGATGAATTCCGCGAGCTGTCGAAAAAAGGTCTGGACGCGAGTCCGATCCACGAGATCCTGATCGAAGAATCCATGCTGGGGTGGAAGGAATTTGAAATGGAAGTCGTGCGCGACAGCAGGGACAACGCCATTATCGTCTGCTCGATCGAGAACCTCGATCCCATGGGCGTGCATACGGGTGATTCCATCACCGTCGCCCCGGCGCAGACACTCTCGGACCGTGAGTACCAGCAGATGCGGAACTGGTCACTGACCTGTCTGCGCACCATCGGCGTGGATACCGGCGGATCGAATGTGCAGTTCGCCGTGCACCCGGAGACGGGCCGCATGGTCATCATCGAAATGAATCCCCGCGTCAGCCGCAGCTCCGCCCTCGCCTCCAAGGCTACCGGCTTTCCGATCGCCAAAGTCGCCGCGCGACTGGCTGTCGGCTATACGCTCGACGAGCTCCCGAACGACATCACGGGAAATACGGTCGCGGCCTTCGAGCCGAGCATCGATTACGTCGTGACCAAGATACCGCGCTTCGACTTCGAAAAATTTCCAACTGCAGAGGGCACGCTGGGAGTGCAGATGCAGAGCGTAGGCGAAGTCATGGCCATCGGACGCAATTTTCCGGAAAGCCTGCAGAAAGCCTTTCGCTCCCTCGAGGTCGGACTGCACGGCCTCGAGCCCAAGCCCGGCGAGGGTCGTCCCCTGGATATGCGCAAGATGCGCTATGCCACGGCATTTCGCCTGCTGAAAGTCTGGAAATCCTTCGAGCAGGGTGCCGATATCGAGGAACTGTACGACGTGACGCGCATCGATCGCTGGTTCCTGCAGCACATCCAGGCGCTCGCGCTGCAGAAACCGCTGCACGCGGACGCGGCCACCCTGCGCGCGATGAAACGCGACGGGTACGCCGACGCGCAGATCGCCCGGCGATTCGGGATGTCGGAGGACCAGGTGCGCGCCCTGCGCGTCAAAGAGGAAATCCTGCCGGTGTTCAAGGAGGTCGACACCTGCGCGGCGGAATTCGCAGCGCAGACCGCGTACTGCTACGGCACGTACGACCTGGAGAATGAAATCGCACCCCTTGAGGGCAAAAAGATCATGATTCTCGGCGGTGGCCCGAATCGCATCGGCCAGGGCATCGAATTCGACTACTGCTGCGTGCAGGCCGTGTTCGGACTCAAGGACCTCGGGTTCAAAACCATCATGGTCAACTGCAACCCGGAAACGGTGTCGACGGATTTCGATATTTCAGACCGCCTGTATTTCGAACCCCTGACATTCGAACACGTGATGAATATCGTGGATTTCGAAAAACCCGACGGCGTCCTCGTGCAGTTCGGCGGACAGACGCCGCTCAATATTGCCGGCAGACTGCAGGAGGCAGGCGTTCCCATCATCGGGACCTCGCCCGCCGCCATCGATCTTTCCGAGAACAGGGAGAAATTCGGCCGCATCCTCGATGAACTCGAAATCCCCCGCCCGGAATACGGTACAGCGTTCTCCGAGGACCAGGCCCTGATCATCGCCGAACGCATCGGCTACCCGGTGCTGGTCCGTCCGTCCTACGTCCTCGGTGGACGCGGCATGGAAATCGTCTACAACGCCGACGCCCTCGTTACCTACGTGCGTCAGGCGGCTGTCATCTCCGAAGACCAGCCCATACTGATCGATGCCTTTCTCGAAGACGCCTTCGAATTCGATGTCGATGCGCTCTGCGACGGAAGGGATGTGTTCATCGGTGGCATCATGCAGCACATCGAGGAAGCCGGCATCCATTCCGGCGACAGCGCCTGCGCGATTCCCCCCTACCATCTTCTCCCCGAAGCACGCGAAGCGATAGAATCATATACGAGGCAGCTCGCGGTGACGCTCGAAACCGTCGGCCTGATCAACATCCAGTTCGCCATGCGCGGCAGCACCGTCTACGTCCTCGAAGTCAATCCCCGCGCGAGCCGCACCATCCCCTTCGTCTCGAAAGTCATCGACCGTCCACTCGCACGCTACGCGGCGCAGCTGGCGGCAGGCAAAACCCTGGCAGAGCTGGCACTGACGCACCGCGAAAAGAATGATCTCATCGCCGTCAAGAAGCCGGTGTTCCCCTTCAACAAATTCCCACGGCAGAGCGTGTTCCTGTCACCGGAGATGAAATCGACCGGTGAAGTCATCGGCCTCGACACCGGCTGGGGAGCGGCGTTCGCCAAGGCGGAAATGGGCGCCGGAAACCGTCTCCCGCTCGAAGGCAACATTTTCATTTCCGTCAATGACCGCGACAAGGAAGAAATCCTCTCGATCGCGCGTGACTTCGCCGAACTCCCGTTCAC
>JAVVFP010000120.1:0-7978 GCA_032250495.1 Bacteroidota bacterium
AATCCGCTTCCGCATCCTCGCAATCCGCTTCCGCATCCTCGCAATCCGCTTCCGCGGACAGCGATACCTCCCTGCGTTTCTATTCCCCGGTCGTCATGCGCATCGCCTCCACCGAGGGTATCAGCATGGCCGAACTCGAGCGTATACCGGGAAGCGGAGGCAACGGCCGCGTGACCAAGAACGATGTGCTCTCCTACCTTGAAGCGCGGAAAGAAGGAAAGGTCGCGCCACCCGCGGCGCCATCTTCGTCCGCGCCCGCGGCATCGTCCGGCCCGTCACTGAGCGCCATGCCCGCACCTTCGCCCGTGGCGGGGGACGGCTACGACGTGATTCCGATGGACAACATGCATCGCCTCATGGCCGAGCATATGGTCAAGAGCATGCAGATCTCCCCGCATGTGGCCGTGGTGTCCGAAGTCGACATGACGAAAATCGAGAAGTTCCGCGCCGCGAATGCCGCCGCCTTCAAGCAGCGCGAGGGCTTCTCCCTGACCTACATGCCCTTCATCGCGGAAGCGGCGATTCGGGCGCTGAAGGATTTTCCCTATGTCAACAGTTCCATCGACGGCGATAACATCATTCTGAAAAAGATGATCAACCTCGGCGTCGCGGTGGCCATGGAGGGTGGCGGACTGATCGTTCCCGTGCTCAAGAACGCCGACACGCTCAACCCGGTCGGACTCGGCCGCGGCATCGCCGACATCGCGCGCCGGGCGCGTGACCGTAAGCTGTCGCCGGAGGACATACAGGACGGTACGTTCACCATCACGAATTTCGGCGTGTTTGGCAATATCTTCGGTACGCCGATCATCAATCAGCCGCAGGTCGCCATACTCGGCGTCGGTGCAGTGCAGAAAAAACCCGTGGTCATCGAACGTGACGGCGAGGACAACATCGCCATACGGTCGATGATGCTGCTTTCACTCTCCTTCGATCATCGCATCGTCGACGGCGCCCTCGGCGGACGCTTCCTCGAGCGCGTCAAGCAGTATCTCGAGGACTTCAACCTCGAATCCATCTGATGTGTACCGCGGTCCGGAGCACCCCGGTGATCCGGACCGCGCACACACCCTCCATTCTTCCGACGAAAAACAGTGCAATATCGCGTTCGATTCGTATATTGCCGCTGTTACACGGAAATGCGCGTACGATGCGCGCGACATAATCTCCTTTCGAGTACAGCTTCACCAGGCACGCATGTCCCTCTCTCCACTCCGGAAGCTGCTCACGATGCTGGCTTCCGTTATCGGCCTGCTGCTCGCACTCATCGGTGTGATTCTCCTCATATCCGGTACACACGGCTATGTATCGAATGACGCCGTGGACGAGCTTCCCTTCGCCCAGCTCCTGCTGGCCATCGGCTTCCTGGGCATACCCGCCTGTGGACTCTTTCTCTACCGGTCCCATCAGAGCATACAGCGCGGAAAGAACCGCTACGGACTGCCGGATTCGCCGCTCCATCAACTCACGCTCATCACCCTGACCATCACCAGCGCCCTCGTCACCGTCGCCGCCTTCGTGATCCGTATCATCGTATTCTGAATCCCGCGAATGTCGCGCCTTCCGTCCCGCACTCCGCGTGCGTACGGCTTCGTGCGTGCCGTTTCGATTGTGACGCCGTCATGCATTTTGGCGTATCATGCGCACATCGTATTTTTCAGCATGTTTTGAACCTAGCTGATTGGAATTCCATGCAACCCATAGACATCGATATCCCCGGACAGAAGAAGAAACGCGCACGGCGGCCGGACTGGCTGAAGATCAAGGTGCCGCTCGGTACGAAGTTTTCCGAGATACGGAAGCTCGTCGACGCGCAGGGACTCAACACGGTGTGCGAAGACGCCCGCTGTCCCAACATGGCCGAATGCTGGAACCGCGGCACCGCGACGTTCATGATACTCGGGGACATCTGTACGCGCAGCTGCGGCTTCTGTTCCGTCAAAACCGGCAGGCCGCTCGAACTCGACACCGATGAGCCCCGCCGCGTTGCCGAGGCCGTGGCGGAAATGCAGCTGCGGCACGCGGTGATCACGTCGGTGAACAGGGATGAACTCGAGGACGGCGGGGCGGGAATTTTTTCCGCCACCATCCGTGCAATCCGTGACCGCCTCCCTGCATGCAAGATCGAAGTCCTGACCCCGGATTTCCAGGGGAAGTCCGAGGCGATACAGGTCGTCATCGACGCACGACCGGACATCTTCAACCACAACATGGAAACCGTCCCGCGGCTCTACCGCCGCGTACGGCCGCAGGCGAAGTATCAGCGCTCCCTCGACGTCCTCAATATGTGCAAGCAACAGGGACTGATAACCAAGACGGGCATCATGCTCGGACTCGGTGAGCGCAGCGAGGAAATCCTCGAGGTGATGAAGGACCTGCGCGCCATCGACGTGGATATCATGACGCTCGGACAATACCTCCAGCCCACGAAAGACCACCTCCCGGTGGACCGCTACGTACACCCCGATGAATTCGCGGAATGGAAGCGGCAGGGACTCGCACTCGGCTTCGCGCACGTGGAATCCGGTCCCCTCGTGCGATCGAGCTATCACGCCGATGAACAATCCGTCGTCTGACCTCCTCGCCCCTCTGAATACCTCACCCCCCGAAAACGAAACGGGACCCCGCGGGGTCCCGTTTTTAATCTGTTCAGTCGAACGAACTATTCCGCCGGTGGCGGGGGCGTTGCCTGATCGCCTGCGGGAGCCTGATCGCCTGCGGGAGTTTGCTGCTGGCCACCTGCGGGAGCCTGCTGCTGGCCGCCGTCTGCGGGCTGCTGCGCCTGCTGCTCCATCTGCTGCTGCTTCTCCATCGGGGACATGGGAGCGTCCGAAGCGCTGCGCTGAATAATGCTTTCCTGCGTCCCTTCGCTGGGAAGGAAAAACATATTCACGGCAAAAATCAGAACCGTCATCGCGATGGCCAGTCCCCAGGTCGTCTTTGCGAGAATATCCGAGGCGTGACGCACGCCGAGCATGCTGCCGAAGCCGCCGCTGGCGCCGCCGAAGGCGCTCGAGAGACCGCCGCCTTTCGGATTCTGCATGAGAATGGTACCGGTCATGGCAATACCGATCAGAAGAATCAGGATCATGAGAATGGTAAACATATCGCGTGTATCTCCGTTTTCAATACGAAAACGAAATATAATGCATCCCCGGGGAAAAGACAAGGTCGTTTATCGTTCCGCGCGCCGCGCCGCGAGTTTATTTTTCAGCGTCATGATGCGGTTGAAGGCCTGATCGATACGCGAGGCCGGGATGGCGCCGCTTTGCACGAGCGCCTTCAGCGTGGTGAAGGCCTTTTTCGCGATTTCGGGATCGTAGGAATAGGTATTGTTGGCGAACAGCAGAATATCCACGCCGGCGAGCACCGCTTCGCGGATCGCGGTTTCCATGCCGTAGTGGTCGGCGATGGACTTCATCATCAGGTCGTCGCTGATTACGACGCCTTCGTAACCGAGTTCCTCGCGCAGGAGGCCGTCGATGGTCTTCGCCGACAGCGTGGCGGGGTAGGTCTCGTCCAGCTCGCTGTTGTAAATATGCGCGGTCATGACCATGTCGGGGAGTCCGCGTTCGATCAGGGCCTGGTAAGGTTCGAGTTCATCGTCCGACCAGGTGTCGCTGACATCGACGAAACCGAGATGGGAGTCGTCCACGGAACTGCCATGTCCCGGAAAATGCTTGACGGCGCAGAGCACGCCCCAGGAATGGTAGGCCTCGATCATGAGCGCGGCATGTCGGGTCACGAGTTCCGGGTCCGCCCCGATACTGCGGCCGAGTGAACCGATGACGGGATTGGATGGATTGACGTTCAGGTCGAGGACGGGAGCGAAATTGAGGTTGGCACCGACAATGGTCAGCGAACGCGCCAGGATGTCCGTGTAGTAGCGCGTAGTATCATCGTTGTCGATTTTCCCGATGTATGCGTGTGACACATTGTGTGGAAAACCGTCACGTGTTTTCAGTCGCGCCACTTTCCCGCCCTCCTGATCGACGGCGATGAACAGCGGAATCGTCGCCACATCCTGCAGACCGGAGGTCAGGTCGAGCAGCTGCATGGGGGAGGCGATATTCCGGCCGTATTCCTTCGTCGCGACATCGAAATCGAAGAGTATGACGCCACCGAGGTGGTAGTCTCTGATGTCCCCGGCGATGGGTGTGCCCGGACGCACGGTCAGGCCGCGAAAGCCGACCATGAGCATCTGCCCGAGCTTGATGTCGAGGCTGTCACCGGCGTGCCTCGCCTGCAAAGGCGGGACCGTCGGGAGGAGTAGCGCGAACGCGCAAAAAATGAACAGGACCCGGTGCACCGTTCTGCCCCCGGGACGCGAACGGATAATGAGAGGCGTCATGGTGGATCGCTCCGCACATGCAACAATGCTAGTGTCGTTGCTACAGAATACGATAAAAAGGACCTATCCACAATATGAGGCAAAAAAATCCCGTCCCCTTCTGAAGGGGACGGGAAGCACGGCACGAGGCACGGCGATATCGTGAACTACGCTGCCAGTGCGTTTTCGGGGTCTGGCAGGCCCTGGGCGACGGGGAACCCGGCCTGCTTCCATCCATTGAAGCCGCAAGTCAGATTACGGATGTTGCGAAAGCCCATGGAGAGGAGGAGACTGCTGGCGATGGACGAACGGTCCCCGCTCACGCAGTGTACGACCACCGTCCTGTCGGTGGGAATGCGCTCGCGCTGATCCCTGAGGTATCCCGCGTGAATATTCACGGCGCCGGGAATGTGTTCCGCCGCAAACTCGCTTTCCCCGCGGATGTCGAGCACGTGATAGCGGTCGCGGTTCGCACGCAGTTCTTCGACGGTGATCTGTTCGAGCACACGCATGCTGTGCCCCGCGTCGCCGATACGATCCATGTCGCAGACATACCCGGTGACCTGGTCGAGTCCGATGCGGATGAGGGCGCGCGTGAGCTCCGCTATGCGGCTCTCGGACGCGACCAGCAGGAAGGGGTGCTCATAATCGAGCATCCAGCCCGCCCAGGTACTGAACGCGTTGTTGTCCTGGATATTGAGGCTTTCCGGAAAATGTCCCCCTGCGAAGGAAAGCTTGTCGCGCGTATCGACGACGGTCACGCCGCGGCTGACCGCTTCCTCGAACTGTGCCATGGTCAGGCGCGCGGGATGCGGCAGGCCGCCGAGGACTTTCGGACCGATCTTGTTCAGTTTCTTCATCATGGCGAAATATCGCGGGGGTTCGGGCTGTCCGGCGAGCAGTTCGCGCACGAAGCTCTCCTCATCCTCCATGCGCAGGGCCCAGTTCGTCAGTTTCTCGTATCCCACCGTGCTGCTGGGGACCGCGCCGAGGGATTTCCCGCAGGCGGAACCGGCGCCATGCCCGGGCCAGACCTGCACGTGATCGGGGAGCGCGCGGAAGCGTCGCAGGGACGAAAACATATCGCGCGCCCCTTTTTCGCGTGTGCCCTTGATGCCCGCGGCCTTTTCCAGGAGGTCCGGGCGCCCGACATCGCCGACGAAAACAAAGTCCCCGGTAAAAATCATCACCGGTGCGTCACCCGCGGGAGTATCGGTGAGCAGGAAGGAAATGTGTTCGGGCGTATGGCCCGGCGTATGCAGCACATCGATGCGCAGGTTGCCCACCATGAAATGGTCACCCCCGCGCAGCCCTTCATGCGCGAAACCGTACGACCAGTCCGTCCCGCCCTCGTCGGAGAGGTAGAGCCGTGCCCCGGTGGCGGCCGCGAGTTCACGCGCGCCACTGAGGAAATCAGCATGTATATGTGTCTCCGTGATATGCGTGATGCGCAGCTTGTTTTTTTCCGCCACTTCGAGATACACGTCGATGTCGCGCCGCGGATCGATGACCACGGCCTCACCGGTGGCCTGGCAGCCGAGCAGGTAGCTCGCCTGGGCCAGTCCTTTCTCATATATATGTTCGAAAAACATGGTGTCCTCTTCTCTGATTATTCCGAATTCGTATGCGTCGCGTCAGCGTGCGAGCGGCTGCCGCCATTCCATCAGGCCACTGCCGAGATTGTACACGTGCGCGAAGCCGAGCTGTATCATCAGGTTGCCGGCGTGGTAACTGCGGTTCCCGCTGCGACAGTAAAGCAGGACGACACTCTCGCGGTCGATGCCGCTGACTTCGTCGCGAAAGCGCGGGTTCATCATATCGATGTTGCGCGCGCCGGGGATATGGCCTGCGTGGAATTCCCCCGCGGTACGGACGTCGAGCACGAGGGCCTCGGGATGCTCCTCGATCAGGCGGAGAAACTCGTCCGCGCCGATGTTGGGAACCCTGGTCTTGCCGCCGCGGAGGGCGGAAAATATATCGTTGAACATGGTTGTACTTCCGTCAATGGTGTCAGAAAGAATTGTATGCGAGTTCTCGTCCGATGATGTAGACGCCCATGGCAAGCGTGAACCATCCGAAAACGGGCTTGAGGCGGGATCCCGGCACGAATCGTGCCAGCCAGCTGCCGGCGAGTATCCCGCCGATCGCGAACACGGAGAACACGCCCAGGAAACGCCAGTCGATACTTGTCGTCATCATGTCGCCGGTGAAACCGATGAGCGACTTGGCCGCGATGATCAGCAGCGAAGTGCCGACCGCCAGCTTCATCGGCAGCCGCGCGAGCAGGACCAGCGCGGGAATGATGAGGAAACCGCCCCCCGCGCCCACGAGTCCGGTGAGCACACCGACGACAATACCCTCAAGGACGATCATCGGGTAATTATAGCTGATCTCCCCCTCCGCCGCTTCGGGCGCGCCACGACGTATCATGGTGATCGACGCCGCGAGCATGAGCACGGCGAAAAGAAGCATGATGCCAAGATCGCGGCTGACCGATACCGTGCCGATGTTGAAAAGCTCGACAGGCAGCAGCGGGATGATGAAGGAACGCGTGGCGAACACCGCGAGGAAGGCCGGAATGCCGAAGACCAACGCCGTGCGGTAACTCACCAGTCCCTTCCGCATATAGGCCACGGCACCGACCAGCGCCGTGAGTCCCACGATGAACAGCGAATACGCCGTGGCTGGCACCGGGGCGACGCCGACGAGATACACGAGCGCGGGCACCGTGAGTATCGAGCCGCCGCCACCGATCAGGCCGAGCGTCATACCGATCACGACGGCCGAGAGAAAACCGAACAGTTCCATCATGCTCGCCCCCTATGCCATGCAGCAGTCTTTGACACAATGCACGATTTCCGTCAGGCGCGGGTGGCGGAGGAAATAAAATACATGCTTCCCCTCCCGCTCCTGGCTGAGCACACCGCGGTCACGCAATATGGCAAGGTGATGCGAAACTACGGCCTGTTCGAGACCCAGCGCGCCGAAAAGATCGGTGACGTTGCGGCGTACGCCGCCCTCGAGCATTCCGACAATGGCCAGTCGCACGGGGTGCGCGACCGCCTTGAGCATCGCGGCCGCCTCTTCCATGATTTCCTGTTCCGTCCTGTCCGTCGTCATCGTCATGATGATATCGTCACATATATATATTTACATGTTTCGATGTATCAACAGCGGCGGGAGCACGGGAAGTTCCCCATTTCGGAAAAAATATCTTTTTCCCGAAATGGGGTGCCTGACGGGATCCGCGCGCTGGCGCGCGGCGGCGTCGCTCAGGCGAGGGATTGGATTTCAGCGACGGCGGCGGGATTGACCAGGCTGGATGTATCGCCCGGGTCTTGTCCGAGGTAGGCACTGCGTACGATGCGGCGCATGATTTTGCCGTTACGCGTCTTGGGGATGTCGGATACAAAGAGAATGGTACGTGGCGCGAGTGCCTTACCCATGGCGCGGACGATGGCGTCGCGAAGTGTTTCGACGAGCGCATCGCTGGACGCGACACCGGGATTGAGTACGCAGAAGCACACGACTTCGTTGCCTTTCACCTCGTGCGGCACGGCGATGGCCGCCGCCTCGTTGACGGCGTCCTGTGCGACGAGAATGCTTTCGAGTTCCGCCGGTCCGACCCGTTTCCCCGCGACTTTGATC
>JAVVFP010000121.1:0-3460 GCA_032250495.1 Bacteroidota bacterium
CCGGCCTGGTCTTAATCCATGCACATGCAGGAAATGAATGTCTCGCGCAGCCGCACCGACGACCAGGAATTTGATGTCATGCGAAGTACATACCGTGGACAGCAGTTCGAAAACTTCCAGAACTTCCTCGTCAAGTTTTCCCGAAATATCGAGTAAGGCATTCGTCATAGATCATCTCCGCTGCTTCGATGGTACGGGGATCTCCAACCGAGATCAAGTCGGCGTAAATCAGCAGCGGCGGTACAGTCCCGAGCTTCCTTTCCGGATATTCGAATTCCCAGAATTGTCTTCGCAGTTCCAGACTCCCTTCCGGATCCGGCCGCAATCTCAACGGTGCGAACAACTCAGCCATGTCCCCGGTGATGTACAGCGTATCGATACCGGGCTTCAAGTACCTCTGAAGGCGTTTCGCACCGGTTTCCGCACCGAGGAGGGCGCCATAGCGTATCGCTTCGTGCGTATCGAGTCCATCGATCGCATCGAAGCGACCGAGGAGCAGTTTCGGTCGAAGCTTCGTGGCATACGCGGTCACCCACTGCTGCAGCAGCTCCTTCTGATTCCGAAGCTTCATTTCACCCCCGACACGCATCAGGAGCTGCCGTCTCTCTAACTGGGTCACCACACCACCCACCGTTCCCAATGCAACATCAGCCGCCTTCGCGATATGACGGTACGTGGCATTCCGCAGTTCCTGCGCACAAAGCAGCGCAAACACCACCTTGAGTCCGGCCCAGCCGAAAGGGTCGCCTTCTGTGCGCGTCGGCCACGCGGTCACCGTTCTCTTTTTCCCTTCAATCAAGATGTGCACGCCTCCTGCATGCACGTGTGCGTTGCCGGCGGCATCGAGGTACTGCACATCCATTTCGCGCAGCATCTCGCCGACGCCTTCAGTCACGTAGTCGGTGATCAACAGCGGGACCGTCTTCTGTTCCCGCGCTCGCGCTCTCAGTCGCCTCGCAATCAAATGCGCTGTGCTCGTGGTCACTCCTTTCTTGATTTCCACAAGGAACCTGTGCTTCTTCCCGCTGTGCTTCAGCCAGAGCACCGCATCCCAGCGCGCAGACTTTGTGCCGGCTCGGGCTTCTGCGACCTCGATGTCCACTCCTGCGACGGTGTTGAATCTCTCGATAGCCGCCTCGAGTAATGCCTTTTCGTTTTCCATTATCGCGCCGTCATATCAAGCGTTCATTTATACCATTTGTTCAATAATATTGAACATAATAAATATTTGTACACATGTCAAGGGGCATTTTCTCCTTACCTTCACACCTGCTGGACACAAAAAGTCAGAAAAAAACCGTAGGACAGAAAACAAAAACCCCCGTTCCTGCTGTAGGGACGGGGGTTTTTCATAGCGGGAGGGTGTCGCGCTCACACCTCCATAATCTCTTCTTCCTTGTGCTTGAGCAGTTCATCGACCATTTCGACGTGCTTGTCGGTGAGGTCCTGCACATCTTTCTCGGCCTTGATGCGTTCGTCCTCGGAGACGTGGTCTTCCTTTTCGGCCTTTTTCAGTTGGTCGTTGGCGTCGCGGCGCACGTTGCGCACGGCGACTTTCGTTTCCTCGCCGAAGCGCTTGATGAGCTTGACCAACTCGCGGCGGCGTTCCTCGTTGAGCGCGGGGATGGGGACGGTGATGGAATTGCCGTTGTTGCCGGGGTTGAGTCCGAGATCGGCGGACATGATGGCTTTCTCGATGGGACCGAGCGAACTCTTGTCCCACGGCTGGATGCTCAGCGTATGCGGATCCAGCACGGACACGTTGGCCATCTGCGTCAGGGGCGTCATCGTACCGTAGTATTCCACCTTCACGCCGTCGAGCAGCGCGGTAGTGGCCTTGCCGGTACGGATTTTGCTCAGCTCCAGGCGCAGGTGTTCGATTGACTGGTCCATGCGCGCGGAGGCATCCTTGAGAATGTCCTTCATCATAATGACTGCTCCGTTATTCAGGATTCGTGGTCTTCGATTGCACCGAATCAGACACGAGCGTTCCGACATCCTCACCGATGAGAAGGCGCCGGAGGTTGCCTTTCGTGTTGATGTTGAAGACAATAATAGGAAGTTTATTCTCTCGACACAACGTTATCGCCGTCATGTCCATCACGCGCAGATCGCGGCGCAGTACGTCCAGGTACGAGATTTCCTGGAAGCGGAAGGCGTCGGGGTTCTTCTCCGGATCGCTGTCGTACACGCCGTTGACGCGCGTGCCCTTGAGAATGACGTCGGCCTCTATTTCCACGGCGCGCAGGGCCGCGGCGGTGTCGGTCGTGAAATACGGGTGTCCGGTGCCCGCGCCCATGATGACCACGCGTCCCTTCTCCAGGTGCCGCATGGCGCGGCGGCGGATGTAGGGCTCGGCGATCTGGTTCATCTCAATGGCGCTGGCAAGGCGCGTGTGCACGCCCTTGCCTTCGAGGATGTTCTGCAGCGCGAGCGAGTTGATCATGGTCGCGAGCATGCCCATCTGGTCGCCCGAGGCCTTGTGTATGCCCTCCGCCGCGCTGGAGACGCCGCGGTAAATGTTGCCGCCCCCGAGTACGATGCCCACTTCCACGCCGAGTTCCACCGCGGAGATGATCTCGTCGGCGTAACTCTGCAGGGAGTCGGGGTCGATGCCGTATTCCCGTTCGCCCATGAGGGCTTCACCGCTGAGTTTGAGCAGTATGCGTTTAAACCTGGGTTCCATGATACCTCCGGTGAAAAAAAAGCCTCCTGGCGTGAACCAAAAGGCTGTGAAGGGGAAACGGCGTGATCAACCGCCGACCTGGAAACGTTCGAAGCGCGTGATCTTGAGATCAGCGCCGGCGTCCTTGCCGACGGCTTCGATCTGTTCCTTGACGGTTTTCGTCGTGTCGCGCAGGAAGGTCTGCTCGAGCAGCGTGAACTCCTGGAAGTACTTGTTGAGCCGACCCTCGGAAATGCGGTCGAGCATGTTCTCGGGCTTGCCCTGCTCGATGGCCTGCTGGCGGTAGAGCTCGAGCTCCTTGTCCTTGACCTCCTGCGGCACCGCGTCGCGGTCGATGGCGACCGGGTTCATCGCGGCGATCTGCATGGCGATGTCCCTGCCCAGCTTTGTGACGTCCTCGCCGCTGCCGCCGGTGATCTCCATCATCACGCCCAGCTTGGCGCCGGGATGGATGTAGTCGATCAGCGTGCCGTCGGTGGTGAAGGTGGCGAAGCGGCGCACCTCGATTTTCTCGCCGATCTTGCCGACGGTTTCCTGCAGCAGCTCGGACATCTTCAGTCCGTCGCTGTCCATTTCCATCAGCGCGTCGATGTCGGCGGGATCATTGCTTTTTACCACGTCGAGGGCGCGGTTCGCGAAGGCGAGGAAGTCGTCGCTGCGGGCGACGAAGTCGGTCTCGCAGTTCACTTCCACGATCACGCCCTTGCCGTTGTCGATGCTGGTGAGCACCACGCCTTCGTCGGGCAGCAGGTCGGCTCCGTGCTGGCCCAGGCG
>JAVVFP010000121.1:3470-7860 GCA_032250495.1 Bacteroidota bacterium
GATGGCTTTCTGCATGTCTCCGTCGTTCTCGTTGAGCGCCTTTTTACAGTCCATCATTCCGGCGCCCGTCTTGTCACGGAGCTCTTTCACCATGGAGGCAGTGATTTCCATTTCAACTCTCTGTGATATTATGAAGTAATTCTGTTTTGGTATCGGGTATAAAAAGAATGGCTGAACGAGCAGCCATTCCATCGAGTCTTATTCGGTTTCTTCTGTCTGCTCGGTTTCCTTGGCGACCCGATCCTGCTCCGCCTCCTGTTCGGCCTTGGCCGTGCGTCCGCGATGACGGCCTTCCTCCATCGACTCGACCAGTGCCTTGATCATCAGCTCGATGGTACGGGCGGAGTCGTCGTTGCCGGGGATCAGGTAGTCGACCACGTCGGGGTCGCAATTGGTATCCACGATGGCGATGACGGGAATGCCCAGGTTGCGGGCTTCCTTGACCGCGATGTGCTCCTTCTTGATGTCGACGATGAACAGCGCGCCGGGGAGGCGGTTCATGTCCACGATACCGCTGAGGATCTTGTTGAGGCGATCCTTTTCGCGCGTGAGCATGAGGCGTTCCTTCTTCGTGATCTGTTCGAAGGTGCCGTCGCTTTCCATCTTCTCGATGTTGGTCAGACGCTTGATGCTCTTGCGGATGGTGGTGAAGTTGGTGAGCATGCCGCCCAGCCAGCGTTCGACCACGTAGTTCTGACCGCTGTCGACCGCGGCCTGGCGAATGATGTCCTTCGCCTGCTTCTTGGTGCCGACAAAGAGTATGCGCTTGCCGCCCGCGATGACGTCGGCCACCGCGTCACAGGCCTTTTCCAGCTGCTCCTGCGTCTTCTTGAGGTCGATGATGTGAATACCGTTGCGCTCCATGAAGATGTAGGGTTTCATCTTCGGATTCCAACGGCGCGTCAGGTGACCGAAATGGGTCCCTGCCGCGAGCAGATCTTCGAGTTTTACTTTAGGCATGTTCGCTCCGGGTGGAAATTGTGTTGAACCTCTGCACCCATCCTCCCGTCCGCCGCGACCCCGCGGGGCACACGTGGCAGACAGTCCGGATGCATGTGTGATGGAAAAATCGTCGTCGAAAAACGCGGATTCCGGATCAGCGCTTGCTGAACTGGAAGCGCTTGCGGGCCTTCTTCTGACCGTACTTCTTGCGCTCGACCATGCGGGAATCGCGAGTGAGCAGGCGCAGGGGACGCAGCTTGGGACGGAATTCCTCGTCGAGCGTGACCAGCGCGCGGGCGATACTCATCTTGATCGCGCCGGCCTGTCCGTGAATCCCGCCGCCGCGGACGCGCACATGGGCGTCGTAGCGGTCGTTGGTCTCGGTGACCGTCATCGGCTGACGAACCTCATCGAGAAGCGTGTCCGTCGGGAAGTACTCGGTGAGGTCCTTTCCGTTCACCGTGATCTTGCCGGTTCCCGGGGTCAGAAATGCGCGGGCAACAGCCGTTTTCCTGCGCCCTACACAGATATTGTTGACCATAAAAAACCTTGTCTATCTAGTGAGAGTGAAATCGTTTGCGTATCAGTCGAAGGTCAGCGTTTCGGGCTGCTGTGCCGCGTGCGGGTGCTCCGCCTCCGCGTACACTTTCAGCTTCTTGATGATGCGGCGTCCGAGACGGTTGTGCGGAAGCATGCCGCGCACGGCGTGCTCGATCACGTACTGCGGGTTGGTCTGGATCAGATCTTTGAACAGACGCGTCTTCGTACCGCCCGGATAGCCGGAGTGCGTGAAGTAGGACTTCTGCTCCTGGCGCTTCCCGGTCATACGAACCTTGTGCGCGTTGATGACGATGACAAAATCACCGGTGTCGGCATGCGGCGTAAAGATCGGCTTGTGCTTGCCGCGGAGAATGCGCGCCACGTTGGCTGCCAGCCTTCCGAGCACCAGGCCTTCCGCATCGACGACATACCACTTTTTGTCCATGTCCGCTTCGGTTGCCGTGAAGCTTCTCTGTGTGGTCCGTTTGCTCATATTGTGCCTTTGTGAATCCGTTTATGACTCGATAAAATTAAACCGATCTACAAATTAACAGCATGGGATGGAAAAAGTCAAGGAAATCATGTGGAAGGGTATTTCTCCACCTGGTGTAAACAGCGGCAAGTCGTGGAATTACGCGGGCTTGCGCCTCGCCATGCGCAACCGGTGGAATATCGCGCCTGCGCCGACCTGCATACGAAACGGCGAATTATCACGCCGCGATAGTCCGTCACCCCGGACCGCCACCGGTCCGTCACCCCGGCCGGATGAAGGGTCACGGATGCTGAACGTGCCGCGCAGCTTCGGTTCCGCAGCATTCCAAATTCTCGCCGAATTGTGGTATTTTTCATCTGCTTTTCATTCCGCTCACAGACAGCCCCGCAGAAATATGCATTCCCCTCATTCCCATCACCACTGCAATTGGACCTTCGAAGAACTGCGCCCGAACATCATGGGCATCGATACCGAGGTTCCGCTGCTCGACGGCAGCCGCGTGCCTTACGTCTTCCTCGACAACGGGGCGAGCACGCCGAGTTTCCGCCACGCCTTCGAGGTCATGGGCGAATTCATGCCGTTCTACTCCGGCGTACACCGCGGCACGGGCTTCAAATCCATTCTCGCCACGCAGGTTTTCGACGAGGCGCACAATCTCGCCGGAAAGTTCGTGGGCGCGGACCTCGACATCAACACGGTGATTTTCGTGAAGAACACCACCGAGGCGGTGAACAAGCTCGCGCGGCGGGTGGACTGGCGCGACGGCGATGTGGTGATCACCACGATGATGGAGCATCATTCCGATGACCTGCCCTGGCGCATGCACGCGAAGGTGCTGCACATCGGGGTGGATGACAGGGGCTACCTCGACATGGCGGCGCTGCGCGCAGCCTTCGTGACACATGAGGGACATGTGCGCTTCGTGGCGCTGACGGGGGCGTCGAATATCACCGGCATCATCAATCCCGTGCACGAGGTGGCGCGCCTGGCGCATGCGCACGGCGCGCAGGTGTTCGTCGACGCCGCGCAGCTGGCGCCGCATCGCGGCATCGACGTGCTGCCGCAGGACGATCCCGGCCATATCGACTTCATCGCCTACTCGGCACATAAAATGTACGCGCCCTACGGCATCGGCGTGCTCATCGGCCCGAAGGAGTTTTTCTCGAAAGGCGATCCCGACATGGTGGGCGGCGGCGTGGTCGACGTGGTGGAACTCGACATGGTGGCATGGACGGCGCCCCCGGCGCGCGAAGAGGCGGGTTCGCCCAACGTCCCTGGCGCGGTCGGACTCGCGGCCGCCATTCATATGCTCGAAGCCGTGGGAATGGACACCGTGGCAGAGCACGAATACGACCTGGTCCGCTACGCCATCAGCCGCATGAAGGAAATTCCCGGCGTGCGCATCTACGGTCCGGTGGATGAAGACGAACTGCGCGACAAGGTGGGCGTGATCGCCTTCGACATCGAAGGCGTGCCGCATGCGAAAACGGCGGCCATTCTCAGCGTGGAGGGCGGCATCGGCGTGCGTAACGGCTGCTTCTGCGCGCATCCCTACGTCAAGCGCCTGATGAAAGTCAACGAGGAAGATTCCGCACGCCTGACGCAGGAACTGCTCGACGGTGACCGCAGCAATCTCCCGGGCATGGTGCGCGCGAGCTTCGGCTGCTATAACAACCGCGAGGATGTCGACCGCCTCGTCGACATGCTCGGTGTCATCGCCCGCGGCGAATACAAAGGCGTCTACGAAATGGAACCCCGTTCGGGCGCGTACTGGCCGAAGAATTTCGACTATCCCTTCAAGGAATATTTCCCCCATTTCCACTTCCGTCCCACGCAGGAACTCACCGAGTTCAACGAGGCGAGCTAGCAGACGTACGTGCGCAGTTACGTACGTGCGCAGTGGGATGCGGTGCGGCACCGCGCACCGGTCTGGCGCCGCGCGTCCGCGAGCATCCGCGGCTCAGCCCGGCTTGTAGACCAGGACTTCCACTTTTTCGATCGTCACCATGCCGCCGCAGCCCGCGGCGTCGAACAGGGCGTCGAGTCCATCGACGAAATCCTGAATGCGCTCCTCCTTATCCGCAATTTCTATCACGATGGGCAGATCGTCCGACAGCCGCAGCAGGCGCGCAGTGTGCAGCAGGCTGGAAGCGCCGAAGCCCTCGATGCCGCGCAGCACCGTCGCGCCGGCCAGTCCCTGCGCGCGGGCAGTTTTCACAATGTGCTCGTAGAGCGGTTTCCCTTCCGCGCGGTCTTTTTCCCCCACGTAAATGCGCAGCAGCCGCGCTTCACCCAGCGTATGCATGAGACCTCCTCGTGTTTACAGCAGGCGTGCGAGCAGCACGCCGGCGTAGATGCCCAGCAGGCAGAGCAGCACGCTGCCCGCCGCGTTGGCCGTGGCGGCGAGATAGCTAC
>JAVVFP010000122.1:0-7855 GCA_032250495.1 Bacteroidota bacterium
AGCCATATCTATACGCAATGCTGTAATAGCTGCAGGAATCTGTGAATTTGCCGGGGCCGTTCTGGTTGGGGCCCATGTAACTGATACAGTTCGCAAGGGTATCGTTGATCCGTCGGTGTTAGCGACCCTGCCAGGTATTACCCCCCATGATGCTGCTGTTATCCTTCGTTGAGTAATGCTTCGAGTTCTTTCAGCGCGGCTGCGGCCTGTTCGTCGTTCGGAGCCTTGCCATGCCATTCGGTGGGATGTTCCATGAAGGAGACGCCTTTTCCTTTCACCGTATGTGCGATGATGAAATGCGGGCGTCCGCCGTACCCCTGCGCCTTTGCGAGGGCGGCATCAATCTGCTCGAAATCGTGTCCGTCTATTTCCTGCACGTCCCAGTTGAAGGCGCGCAGCTTGTCGGCCAGCGGTTCGAGGTTGACGATATCATTCGTGGCGCCGTCGATCTGTCCCTTGTTGTAGTCGAGAACGACGACCAGGTTGTCGAGCTTGAACATCGGTGCGGAAAGCAGCGCCTCCCAGACCTGTCCCTCCTGCGCCTCCCCGTCCCCCATCACGCAGTACACCTTGTATTCCTTGCTGTCGAGCTTGGCGCACATCGCCATGCCCTGCGCGATACTCAGTCCCTGTCCGAGTGAGCCCGTGGAAGCTTCCGCCGCGAAAAGCGACCCGTTGTGCGGGTGTCCCTGCAGGCGGCTGTCCACGTGACGCAGCGTACGCAGTTCCTCATGGGGAATGACGCCGAGCTTTGCGAGCACGGCGTAAAGCGCGGGCACGCCGTGTCCCTTCGAAAGCACCATGCGATGCCTGTCCGGGTCCTCGGCGTTTTCCGGCGTCCTCTGCACGTAGCGTGTCATGATGACGGTGAGGATGTCGATGAGCGAAAGCGAACCGCCGGGATGTCCCGAGCCGGCCGCGTGCAGCATCTTGATGATGTCGATCCGCAATTCCTGCGCGGACCGCTGCAGAGCGGGAAGTGTGAGATCCATAATGGGGTCTGTAAGGGTAGCGTAAGTGGAACGAACGGTTAATGTCAGATCTGAAGCAGCTCCTCGTCGATATCGATCTCCATGCGAAGCATCGCGGAGCTGAGCGTCTTACCCTGGGCGTCGTTTTTCAGCGATACCGTGCCGCCGCCGCCGAGGGTGTTATGCAGGATGAAATTCAGCGCCCCGAGATTGGGCAGTTCGTAGCGCTCGACGGCACCGTGGCAGATACCCGTGAAGTGCTTCTTGACGGCATCGGGGTAAGGTGTTTGACGAGAATGGGATAGAACCTCTCGTCGCGAGCGATCACACCCACGTTTCCAGCGTCTCCCTTATCCCCGGAGCGTGCGTGGGCGATTTCGATGAGGCGAATTCTTTTCGTGGCCATATCAGTTTTCCTCCACGATGACTTCAGGGGAAACGGCGGTTTTCGGCAGCAGCGCGGGCCAATAGGCGATGACCTCGCTCGGCTTCGGTCGTCCCCCGGCGAAGCCGGTGACGGACGGCGGGCCGGTGAGAATAAGTGGCGCGATTTCCTGTCCGAAACGCGTAACATGCTCTTTTTCCTTGCCGCGCACGCCGATGCGGAGAACGACTTCGTTGATTTCCTCGGGCATCGTGGCCAGCGGACCGAAGCAGGAGTTGAAGCCGACGAACTCGCTGAGAATTTCCTCGAATTCCAGTCCGAGATCTTTCATGCGTTCCCGCAATATGCCGTCCGCCGCCTTCGCCTTCTCGAGGGCGTCCGGCCAGGCGTAGGTCAGCGTACCGGATGCGGAGTACCCGTCGCTGTAGGAAGCGGATACTTTGTAGAAGTCGGTGGCGGGACGACCGGTGATACCGTGCACATGCACGCGGTTCTCCCCTTCCTGCGCGAGCCGTATCGAGGTGAAATCCGCCACGCAGTCCGGTGTGATATACTCGGCGGGATCGCCGATTTCATAGAGCAGCTGCTCCTTGACCGTGGCCTCGGAAACGAGTCCGCCCGTCCCTTCGTGCTTGGTCACCACGAAACTGCCGTCAGGGACGGCCTCGACGATGGGAAAACCGATATGCGCGAGATCGGGAACGCTGCGCCAGTCGCCGAGGAAATTCCCTCCGCTGCTCTGTCCCCCGCATTCGAGGATATGGCCGGCGACGGTTCCGGCAGAAAGCCGGTCCCAGTCGTCCTTCTCCCAGCCGAATTCGTGAATCATCGGCGCCAGTGTCAGGCCGGTGTCCGTTGTGCGACCCGTGATCACGATGTCCGCGCCCAGCCGAAGCGCTTCGACGATGGGAAAGGCGCCGAAATACACGTTGGCGGAAACGATATTCCGGCGGATCGCGGTGATGGGCGCACCCGTCTCCATGTTCGCGAGCGGAATCCCGCCTGCGATCATCGCGTCGAGCTGATCGAGGATGTCGTCGCCGATCACGACGCCGACCTTGATTCCCTTTATCCCCGCTTTCTCCGCTTCGCGGAATATGGCCTCACGACAGGCGAGCGGATTGACGCCTCCGCCGTTGGTAATCACCTTGATATTTTTTTCCCTGATATGCGGCAGCATGCGGCCGATCTGCGCGGGCAGGTCGCGCGCGTAGCCGAGCTCGGGGTTGCGCAGTTTCTGTTTCTGCATGATGGACATGGTGACTTCCGCGAGGAAATCCATCATCACGTAATCCACGGGACCGCGGGTGACCTGCTGATAGGGCGCGTCGATGAGATCGCCCCAGAAACCCTGACCGCTGGCGATGCGAATGCGTTCTTTCAAGAATGACCTTCCGGGATGGATGGGTGTGCAACGGATATGGAATATCTGTATTCCACTTCCTTGAAAGTAATACTCCGCGGAAACATATACAAAGAACGGGAGGCGAAAGGCCTGCTTTTTCCCGGCATCATCGTACCGATTTCTCCCCACCCGCTGTGCATTGCGGTTGCGGATTTCTTATCTTGCGAAATCGTTCGCGCTGCAGGCGCGTCACACCCCCCTTCGAGTATCATCAACACGTTGAGTCTGTATGGCAGAAAGTAACACCAAACCCCGCCTCAAGGATTTTCCGAAAACGTACTGGGTGGTCATTCTCTTCGAATTCTTCGAACGAGGATCCTACTACGGGATGATGAGCATTCTCTCGGTGTACATGACCGACCAGCTCGGATTTTCCAAGGAAGGAGTCGGCCTGATCAAGAGCACGATACAGCCGCTGCTCTATTTCCTCCCCATTTTCTCCGGCGCGGTGGCCGACCGCATGGGCTATCGCCGCACGCTGATGGTGGCATTCGCACTGCTCGGCGGCGGGTATTTCCTCACCAGCCAGATGAATGAGTACAGCGCGGTGTTTTTCGCGCTCGTCATCATGGGCTTCGGCGCGGGTACGTTCAAACCCGTCGTCTCCGGTACCATCGCCAAGGTCACCGACAAGAACAACAGTACGCTCGGTTTCGGCATTTTCTACTGGACCATCAACCTCGGTGCCTTCCTCTTCCCGCTGATCCTCGTCCCGATGCTCAAGGCCATCGCCTGGCATTACGTGATCATCGCCTCGGCCATCGGTACCGGCGCCATGCTCATCCCGACAATTTTCCTCTTCAAGGAACCTACCGAGAAGCACCCGGACAAGGAATCCTTCGCCGTCGCGCTCAAGGGCATATGGCAGAAACTCTGGATGGTGTTCACCGACTGGCGCTTCATTCTCTTCATTTTCATCTACTCGTGGTTCTGGATTCTGTACTTCCAGATGTTCGACAGCGTGCTCTGGTACGTGAAAGCCTTTGTCGATGCCACGCCGCTTGACAACTGGGTGCAGGGGACGCTGGGCATCGACTGGCACTTTGACGTCGAACATGTCACCGTCATCAACGCCGGCACCATCATCCTCCTCCAGCTCTTCATCTCCAAAATCGTGAACAAGACCAGGGCGCTGCCCACCATGATCACCGGCATCTCGCTGGGCACCATCGGGATGGCCATACTCGCCTTCGACACCAGCATCTGGGTGTTCATGGCGGGCATCATCATTTTTTCCATCGGCGAGATGACGGCCCACCCGAAATTCATCAGCTATCTCGGACTGATAGCACCCCCGGACAAGAAAGCGACCTACATGGGATTCGGCTTCCTCTACGGGGCCTTCGGCTCCCTGATCGGCGGTGTGCTCGGCGCCTTTCTCTACGTGCGCTTCATCGACAATCCGATGATCGCCTACGTGAAACAAACCGTCATGGATCGCGGACTCGATTTCACCATCACGTCCTCGACCACTATCGAGGAAGCGCTCACGATCGGCAGCGAGATCGGGTTGACGAAGCTGGACATCTCGCAGTACGCGCTCACCAGCGAACTGTGGCTGCTGTTCAGCGGCATCGGCGTGCTGTGCATCGTCGGACTGCTCTCGTACCAGAAATTCATCGGTACGCGCACCGAGCATTAATCGCGCAGTCAGCACCGCGTCGGACGCTCGGCGACCTGCGCCGCAGAGCACACGCGACACATTCCCCCTGAAACGCAACGCGTCCCATTCCCGGAAGGGGATGGGACGCGTTTTTTTTTGGGTGTTCCGGCCGGGATCAGATCAGCGGAGCACCACCATTTTCCGCGTCTGCTTCGTACCGTCCGCCAGAAGCTCGTAGAGGTAGACGCCGCTGGCGAGACCGGAAGCGTCGACGCGCACGCTGTGCGCCCCTGCCTCCCGGCGCTCGTCGACGAGCGTGCGCAGCAGGCTGCCGTCACTGCCGTACAGGCGTACGCGCACATGCGCCGGACGCTGCAGCGTGTACGGGATGACCGAGGTGGGATTGAAGGGGTTCGGGTAATTCTGGCCGAGGTTGAACCGCAGGGGCTGCCGCTGCGCAGCCTCGACTTCGGTGGTCAGGACGGCGGAGGTCATCCACATGCCGCGGCCATGTGTCGCGGCATACAGGATGTCGTCCGGCGTAATCTTCAGGTCGTCAATGACCACATTCGGAAGTCCTGTCCCGAACGGCAGCCAGTTGCGTCCCGCATCGCGGCTGACGAAGACGCCGAGGTCCGTTCCGGCGAAAATGATATCCGGATTCTTCTCCCAGATGGCGATGGCGCCGACGGGAATGTCCGGCAGCTGCGTTTCTTCGCTTTCCCCTTTCATGAACTCCCAGGTCTGCCCGTAATCCGTGGTCTTGTACACGCCCGAAACGGCGCTGAAGCCCGCGGTGCCGACGTAGGCGAGGTTCGGTTGCGTGGGATGCACCTCCACATCGGAGAGGAAAAGATTGGGCAGTCCGTCGTCGATACGCGCCCACTCGACCTCCCCGGCGGCGGCCATGACATTGGTCGACACCCAGGCGATGCTGGAATACCCGGTGACGCCGTAGAGCACGTCGGGATTGCCCTTGCACTGCGAGAGGTCCTGGAACTGTGAGAGCGAACTGCGCGAGCCCGTCAGGTCGTCGGAAATCGGTATCCAGATGGACGTCCCGTTCGTTGTGCGGTACATGCGATTCCCGCCCGTGAACAGGATCTGGTTGTTCGTCGGGTGCATGATAAAGGGCGTGACGAAACTGAACAGGTAATTCCCGTTCGCGTCCGTGCGATCGAGTCCTTCGCGCGCGGAGCGGAAGGAGGTGCCACCGTTCGTGGTTTTCGCCAGGTTGCCGTACTGCGAGGTGATATAGAACACTTCGGGATTCCTGTGATCGAAGGCCACGTAGCCCCCGTCACCGCCCCAGTTGAGTCTCTTCCATTCCCCGGTCGTGACGTCGCCGAGATTGTTGCGCCTGTCCTGCGTTCCGCCCGCCACCCTGGTCGGCGTCTGCGGATCGAAGTCCATGGCATAGAACTGCATGGTACCGAGTCCCACATTGATCTCCTCGAAAATGGGAGAAGACCGCCTGCAGTCCCCGGTACGGAAGACTCCGCCGTCACTGGCGAGCAGCATCACGTCGGGATCGTCGGGACTGAAGTCGGCGTAGTGCATATCCACCCAGGCGCCGTTGAGTCCCGTCTGCGAACTGATCTGTTTGAAGCTGGCACCGAAGTCCGTGCTGCGCCAGGAGTGTATGCCGCCGATGAAAATCGTGTTGTGGTCGGTGGGATGGAAACGCACGTACAGATTGTAATCCCCCTGGGAGCGAAGGATTTCCCGCATGTTGGACTGCGAGGAGCCCGCTGTTTTCTCCCAGGTTTCACCGTAATCGGTGGTGACGAAGACGCCGAGAAAATCCTGCCGCTCCGTGGGACCATACTGCGGGGCGCGCTGCATGACGGCCACGAAGGTGCCCGGCTTCGAGAGGCTCGCGTCCATCGCCACGTTGCCGATGCTGTCCGGGTCCGGCAGATTTGTCTGCAGCTTGTTGAAGGTCCAACGGTCACCTTTCTGCTCGGAGAGATAGATGCCGTTGCTGCTGCGTCCGTTGCGATACCCCATCGCCACGTACACGCGGTCGGGATTGTCCGGATCGAGCAGCACGTCGCGCACCGGACCGTTGAGCACCGTGTTCCAGCTCGCCCCGCCGTCGGTGGTCCGGACCAGGCCGCCGGTGGCACCGCCGTAGGTCGCCGCTGCATAGATCAGGTCGCTGTTCGAGGGATGCATCTCGACATGATTGATGGCGAAATCCTGTTCGTTGATCACCTCCCGCATGATATTGTCCCAGTTCTCCCCGCCATCCGTCGAACGGTACAGTCCGTCGCCGTACACCTTGTCCCAGTTGAACGATCCCTCCCCGGTGCCGATGTAAATATGATCGGGATTGTTCCTGTCGATGGCCATATGTCCGATGGCGAGCGTCGGAAGCTCGTCGGACATCGCGCGCCAGTGATCTCCGCCGTCGGTGGATTTGAACACGCCCCCCGAAGCGGAGCCGGCATAGACGATGGCGGCGTCCGTGGGATGATACTTGATAACGCGGATGCGGCCGCCGATATCGTCGGGACCGACGAAGGTCCATGTATTCGCGAGCTGCGCCTTCCGCAAGGAGGGCGCGCTGCGCTGCAGCGCGACATGCGCGAGTCCCTGATGCAGGCCCTGTGAAATGCTGCGGTCCGCGTTCAGCGTCCGCGGCAGGATATACCAGTCGAGATGCGCTTCCTCACTGATGCTTCCCGCCTCCGCGGCGCGGGCTTCCTCCGCTTTCCTCTGCTTTTTCTCCAGCTGTGCCGTGGAAAGCGGAATGCGGTCGGCGTCGCTGCGCAGCGCGTCCGCCAAAATGAACGTCAGCAGTCCCGTACAAAGCAGCAGGGCGATACCGTTGGCGTTTTTCCTCATGAAATATTCCTTGAAATACTGTCAGCAATTCGACGGGACACATGACACAGTGCCCGTCGTTTCATATATTCTCTTCTGTAGCGATACGGTCAATCAGTACCGGCAATTCATTGACGAATTATCCGTCTGAAAAGATAGATGGCAGCCGGCATATGAAACAACGTAAATCGACTTTCGGAGGTTTCCACGCTATGGAGCAGGAATTGAGTACCGGCCAGGGCAACGCCATTATCGCGGCGGCGGAAGCCGCCGTCCGCGCCGCGGTGAACGCTCCTCGAGAGGAAAAGTCCGTCCCGAGGGAGCCGGACGCTGCGGAGCCGGACGCTGCGGAGCCGGACGCTGCGGAGCCGGACGTGACGTTTCCGGGGCTGGAAGTGTCCGGACTGTTCGTGACCGTGCGTGTCGGCGGACGGCTGCGCGGCTGCATCGGCTTCCTCGAACCGCTCTCCACGTTTGCCGCCACCCTGCGCGAGGCTGCGCGGAGAGCGGCCACCGAGGATGCGCGTTTCCCGACGGTCGAGGCCGGCGAGCTCGACGAAATGACAGTGGACGTCACGCTGCTCGGTCCCCTGCTCCCGCTCAGCGACGCGATGGATTTCCGCATCGGCGATCACGGACTGGTGATCGAGGCGCACGGGCGA
>JAVVFP010000123.1:0-7839 GCA_032250495.1 Bacteroidota bacterium
CGGCGTTGCGCTTGATCAGCAGTTCCTTTCTGCGTGCCTTCAGCGCTTCGACTTCCCCTTCCGGGAAGCGGAAGCGTGCGGAAAGCACGATATCGCCGCGCAGATCCGATCCGCGATAACGGAAGCCGCATTCCTTCGTTTCGAGCGTCCGCACGGCGCCTTCGCGCAGTACGGTAGCGTCCAGCATGTAATCGGCGATTTCGCCGCCGTAGGCTCCCGCGTTCATGATCACGGCGCCCCCGAGCGTTCCCGGGATTCCGGCGAGCATTTCACTGCCGGCCATGCCGTGGCGCACGCAGAAATCGACGAATTTGCTCAGCCGCGCTCCGGCTCCGGCACTGACCACGCCCTCTTCAACCGAAAGATCGGAGAAATGCTTCTCGATGTTCAGCACCACGCCGCGGAAGCCCTCGTCGCTGATGAGAATGTTGCTCCCGTTGCCGAGCACGAGGAAGGTGGCATCGCTTGCACGCAGGTAGGAAACCAGGGCGGACAGCTCATCCGTGCTCACCGGCTCGATGTAGATATCCACCGGACCGCCGATGCGGAAGGATGTCATCGGGGCGAGCGCTTCGCTGATGTGAATCTCGCCGCTGCAGATGCTCCGTATGTGTTCGAGCGATAACACGCGTCAGTCCTTGCTCTCCAGTGTCTCGATATACTTCGCGCCGTAAAGATAAATGTCGCCGGCGCCCATGGTGATCACGATGTCCCCCGCACGCACGAGCTGCGTGAGTGCGTCAGGGACGTCGGCCTTGTCCGGCACGTAATGCACGTTCTTGTGTCCGAACTGCCGTGCGGCGTCCGCGATCATTTCTCCACTCACGCCCTGTATCGGACGCTCACGCGCGGGATAGACGTCCGTAACGACGAGGACGTCGGCGTTCATGAAAGCACCACCGAAGTCCTTCTGAAAATCGCGCGTGCGCGAGTAGGTGTGCGGCTGGAATACGCAGACGACCCGACGTCGCCATCCCGCCTTGATGCCGCGCAGGGTGACTTTCACTTCCGTGGGATGGTGCGCGTAGTCGTCCACCACCATGATGTCGTCCACCACCGCCTTGACCTCGAAGCGGCGGAAGGCCCCGGTGAAACTGTCGAGCGCCGTCTTGATTTTCTCGAAGGGAATGCCGAGTTCCAGGCTCACGGTGATCGTGGCGAGCGCGTTCTGCACGTTGTGCTCCCCGGGCACGCCGAGACGGATGTCGCCGAGTTCCTTCCCCATGGAAAGCACGGTGAACTGCGCACGGTTTTCGTGATGGACGAGTCCCACCGCCTGCACATCTGCCTGCGAACTGAAGCCGTAGGTGATAACCTTGCGCTTGATGCGCGGAAGAATTTCCTGCAGCGCCGGCTCGTCGAGGCACATGGCGATGAAACCGTAGAAGGGAATCTTGTTGGCGAACTCCACGAAGGCGTTCTTCAAATCGTCGAGACTCGCGTAAATATCGAGATGCTCGGCCTCGAGCGTGGTCAGCACGGCCATCGTGGGATTCAGTTTGAGGAAGGAACGGTCGTACTCGTCGGCCTCGACCACCATGAACTCACCGCTGCCGAGCCGCGCGTTGGTCCCGCCGAAGGCATGCAGCTTTCCACCCACGATGACGGTCGGATCCTTTTCGCCTTCGATCAGCACGAGACCGAGCATCGACGTCGTCGTTGTCTTGCCGTGTGTGCCCGCGATGGCGATCCCGTGGTGCAGCCGCATGACCTCCGCGAGCATTTCCGCGCGACGGATGACGGGAATTTTGCGCGCAATGGCGGCGATGACTTCGGGGTTCTCCATCGCGACCGCGGAGGAATACACCAGCACATCCACGTCATCGAGGTTCGACGGGTCGTGTCCCTCGTGCACCGTCGCCCCGCAGTCCTCGAGATGCCGTGTGACATCGGTCAGCGTGAGATCGGAACCGGACACGCGGAATCCCTGGTTGAGGAGGATTTCCGCGATGCCGCTCATGCCGATACCGCCGATGCCGACGAAGTAGATGTGATGGATGTTTGCGAATTTCATGCGTTGCCGTTTCGGTTATTTCTTGTAGTTGCTCTTGAGTTTTTTGAGTACCTGGTACAGGTCCTTCTCGTGCTCGTAATTGGCCACACGCAGGCGCACGACGCGCCGGCGGCCGGACACTTTCATCTTCAGCACCGCGAAACTGCCGTCGTTGGGCTTGCGGCGATCGCGCTTGAAGGAAATGCGCTCGATGTCATCGTATGGGATGCGTCGCTCGCGGAAGCGTGAACGGAAAATCATCGCGTCCGCGGTGAGCACGAGCCGGCGGTTCCGCACGACGCCGACCAGCAGCATGATCAACGCGTGAAGGATGAAAATGCCCACGATATACACCACGGGATCCTTGAAGCCGAACTTCACCGTGTCGTCGGTGATCGTCCCGGTGACGAGTATATACATGACAAGAAAGGCCACGTATACCAGCAGGGTGATGTAATAGAAGTCGTGCCGACGCTTGAATACCTGTTCGTGTATGGTCATGACCTGCCCTCCTGTTGTTCTGCGAGCCTGATCACCGCCTCGGCGATTTCGAAGGCGGCGCGGGGACGGCCCATGTTCGCTGCGGCGGCGCCCATGCGTGCGAGTGCCGCCTCATCGTCAAGCAGCGGAAAAAGTGTTTCTTCCAGGGCACCGAGTTCGTCGTCGCGCAGCATGCGTGCGGCGCCCCGCTCCACGACGGCAGCTGCGTTGTATGCCTGGTGATCCGCCGCCGCATGTGGATAGGGCACCAGGATGGCAGGCATGCCGAGTACGCCGAGCTCCGCCAAGGTGGTTGCCCCCGCGCGACACAATACCAGGTCCGCCGCGGAATATGCCATGTCCATCTCGTCGATGAAGGGACGCACCACAACCTGTCCCTGGTACAGTGCGCCGAAACTGGCATACTGCGCATGGTCCCGCGTTCCGGTCTGCCAGATCAGCTGGAATTCCTCGCGCACAAGGCGCGGTACCAGGGCGCGCAGGGCGCGGTTGATCGCGGCCGCGCCGAGACTGCCGCCGAACACCAGCAGGGTACGATGGGATGGATGGAGGCCGAAATGCACACGCGCATCACCCGCATCGTGTCGCGCGAGACTCAGGCGGACGGGATTGCCGCTCAGCACGAGGCGCTTCGCGTGACCCAGCAGGCGGGAACTGGATTCGAAGGTCACATGCACCTCGTCCACTGCACCGGCGAGCTTGCGCGTGGTGATACCGGGATACTCGTTCTGCTCGTGTACGAGCGTGGGACGCCCGGTTTTCGCCGCGACGTACAGGAGGGGACCGCTGGCGAAACCGCCGGTGCCGACGACCACGTGGGGCCGGCGGCGACGCAGGATGCGCCAGGACTGCAGCAGCGACACCGTGAGTTTGAGCGGCAGCAGCAGCGTCGAGAGTGAGAAACTGCGACGAAGACCGGAAATCCAGAGCGGATCGAACGGGTACCCGAGCTTCGGCACCACGCGTGCCTCGATGCGGTTGTGCGAACCCACGAAACTGACACTGCTGTCCGGACGCAGCTCAAGCAGGGCTTCGGCCACGGCGACGCCCGGGAAGAGATGTCCTCCCGTTCCTCCTCCGGCGAATATGACGCGCAGTGCCTCGCTCATTCGTACAGGTCTCCTACCCTGGGGCCGTGTTCTTCTTCCTGGATAATGATGTCACGCGGCCGTATGCGTGTGAACATGGAAATATTCAACAGGACGCCGAGCGCATACGCCGTGAAAATGATGGTGGTGCCACCGTAGCTGAGCAGCGGCATCGGCAGTCCGGTGGTCGGCAGCAGTCCGGTGGTCACCATGGCGTTGATCACCGCGTATACCGTGATCGTGCAGGTGATGCCGACAGCGAGGAAGCGGCCGAGATCGTCCGTGGCGCGCTTGGCGATCTTCATGCCGCGTATCATGATCACCGCGAACAGCGCCAGGATGAGCACGGCGCCGATGAAACCGTACTCCTCACCCACGATGGCGAAAATGAAATCCGTGTATGACTCCGGCAGAAACAGCTCGCGCTGCTTGCTCATACCCATGCCGACACCGAAAATGCCACCGCTGCCGAGACCGATCACCGCCTGCGTCACCTGGAAATTCTGCGCGGCGCCCCCACCGTCATCGGTGAAATATGTCATGATGCGCTGCCAGCGGTACGACGCCGATACCGCGTACACCAGCACGAGCGGGAATCCGGCCGCCGCCACGCCTGCGAGGTGCATGATCTTGACTCTTCCGACGAAAAGCACCATGAAGCTGATCGCCAGCAGTATGGCCCCGGTGCTGAAATTCGGCTGCAGGAACACCAGCGCCACCACGGCCATGATCCAGATGAGCATCGGCAGGAAGCCGTCCCGGAATTCCCGGATGTACTTCTGCTTCATCGAGAGCAGTACCGCCAGGTGCATGACCAGTGCGAACTTTGCGAACTCCGAAGGCTGGAAACTCACGGGCCCGAGCGAGACCCAGCGCTGCGCACCTTTGACGATGGTGCCGCCCACGAGCGTGTAGCCCAGCAGCAGGAGCGCGACGAGAAGCAGGTACTTGCTGATGTGCCTGTAGAAATGGTAGTTGACGAACATGCCCACGAACAGGGCCGCCACACCCAGCACCACGCGTATCGTGTGGTTGCGGACGAGGAAGTTGTAGTCGCCGTCGTGACGCACGCCGGAGATCGACACCGAGGCGCTGTACACGACGCCCACGCTGAACATCATCAGCGCGAGCACGCTGAGAAAAATCCAGAGATCGATATGACCGGTTTTCTGCTTCATGCGACCATCGGTTCCCTGCAGAACGTGCGGACACACTCCTTGAAGACGCGTCCGCGGTGTTCGAAATTGTCGTACATGTCGAAGCTGGCGCAGGCGGGCGACAGCATGGCGATGTCCCCGGGCTGCGCGGCCATGTTGGCGATGTTGACGGCCTCCTGCATGTCACGCGCGCGCGTGACGCGTGTGACGGGCGCGAAGGCGGCTTCCATGCGCTCGGCCGCTTCTCCGATCAGCACCATGGCCCGTACACGCTCGCGCACGATATCCACCAGGGGCTCGTAGGACGTGCCCTTGTCGCGGCCGCCTGCGATGAGCACGAAGGGATTGCGGTAACTGTTGAGCGCGATGACCACCGAGTCCACGTTCGTGGCCTTCGAATCGTTGATCCACTTGATGCCGTCCACTTCACAGATGTATTCGAGGCGGTGTTCGACACCCTTGAATTCCATCACGGTCTTGCGGATGACGTCCATGCCGATGCCCTCCAGGCGGGCGGCGAGCGCGGACATCAGTACGTTCATGTGATTGTGCCGACCGTGGACGTGCAGGTCGTCGACACGTGCCACCGTTTCCCTGCCGTAGCCGGCATCGATCACCAGGGAACCATTCTCCCGCCACCCGCCGCGCTGCAGGCGCTGCAGCGAGCTGACCGGGAAGAGCGACGCCCGGGCAGTCTTGATCGCACCGGTGACCACCGGATCGTCGTGGTTGTACACCAGCTTGTCTTCCGGGCCCTGGTTCATGAAGATCCGCATCTTGGAATTGACGTATTCCTGGAAATCGCCGTGATAGCGATTGAGATGATCGGGCGTGATCGTGGTTATCACCGATGTCGTGGGGTGAAACGTCACGCAAGTGTCGAGCTGGAAACTCGAGATCTCGAGCACGGCCATGTCAATGGGACCCTCCTGCTGGAAAATCGCATCGGTGAAGGCCAGTCCGATATTGCCCGCCACGAGCGAGCGTTTCCCGGAGGCCACCGCGATGTCGCCGGTCAGCGTTGTGGTCGTGGTCTTGCCGTTGGTGCCCGTGACGGCGATGATCGGTCCGTCGAGGAACATGGCGCCGACCTCGATCTCGCTGATCACCGGCATGTCGCGGCGTTCGGCTTCGGCGATGATGGGTGCGTCGGACGGCACGCCGGGCGAGACGACGATGAGATCGGAGCTGAACACATGGTCGCTGTGTCCCCCGAACTCGTGATCGATGTTCTCCGCTCGCAGTATGGAAGCCGCTTCCGCGTACTTCTCTTCCGGGGAGAGTTCTGTGAGAAAAACCGTGACGCCTTTTCGTTTGAGCAGGCGCGCCGCCGCCAGACCGCTGCGAGCCGCACCGATGACGGTGACATTCAAACTTGCGATATCAAATGCGCGCTGCATGATTACCGGACCTTGAATGTTGCAAGACTGAGAATTGCGAGAATGATCGCGACGATGTAGAATCGCGACACGATCTTGGGTTCGGGCCAGCCCAGCAATTCGAAATGATGATGAATGGGGGCCATGCGGAATACCCGCTTCCCTTGCCCGTATTTCTTTTTCGTGTATTTGAAGTAGGCCTTCTGAATCAGGACGGACACCGTCTCCGCGAAAAAGATGCCGCCAAGTATCGGCAGCAGCAATTCCTTCTTGATCATCACCATGAGAACGCCCAGGGCGCCGCCGAGCGCCAGCGAACCCGTATCGCCCATGAACACCTGCGCGGGATACGCGTTGTACCAGAGAAAACCGAGTCCCGCCCCGAGCACCGCGGCACTGAACACCGCCAGTTCGCCGCTCCCGGGGAGATAGATGATGTTGAGGTAATTCGAGAAGTCGACGCGGCCGCCCGCGTAACTGATGAAAGCGATGGCGATGAAGGCGATGGAAATGGTTCCTATCGCCAGACCGTCGAGTCCGTCGGTCAGGTTGACGGCGTTCGAGGTGGCGACGATGACGAAGATGATCATCGGGATGTAGAAGAACGAGAAGTCGAGCACGAGATTCTTGAAAAATGGCACCGTGGTGACGGAATTGTATCCCTGGAATTCCGGCGAGAAATACAGTACACCGCCGACGATGAGTCCGACGATGACCTGCCCGACGATCTTGTACTCGCCGATAAGTCCCTTCGGGAACTTGCGCACGACCTTCAGGTAATCGTCGACGAAACCGACGGCGCCGAGCATGGCCGTGGCCAGCAGGATGAGCCAGACGTAGGTATTCTGCAGCTGTCCCCAGATGAGAACCGGGACGATGATGGAGGTCAGCACGATGAGTCCGCCCATCGTCGGCGTGCCCGCCTTGACAAGGTGCGTTTCGGGTGCTTCGATCTTCGCCGATTCGCCGATCTGCTTCTTCTTGAGAAAGGCGATGATGCGGGGACCGACGAACCAGCTGATCAGCAGCGCGGTGATCGCCGCCGCGGCCGCACGGAAGGTGATGAAGCGGAAGACGTCGAATCCCGGGGGATTGAGCACTTCGTTGATGTAGTCGAACAGGGCGTAAAACATGGCTATGCGTCTGCCTCCTCGCTGTTGGAACGCCGGAGCAGGTGATCGACGACCTCCTCCATGTGCATGCTGCGCGATCCCTTGACCAGCACGGCATCCCCCTCATCGAGAAGGACGTCGAGTGCGGTGCAGAGGGCGGACTTGTCCGCGAAATGCGCTGCATGGCGGGCCACGCTGGCGGCGGCGGCGCTGATCGCCTTCGCACGCCGACCGAACGTCAGCACGTAGGGTATGCCCGCTGCGGCCAGGGCCGCGCCGATGGCCTCATGCTCCTGCTTCGAAGTCCTGCCCAGCTCGAGCATGTCGCCAAGCACGGCACAGCGGCTACCCGTCACCTCGAGCTGCTGCAGGAGGTCGAGCGCGGCCAGTACCGAGTCGGGATTCGCGTTGTACGTGTCGTTGATCACGGTAATGCCGTGCACGTGACGAATCTCCATGCGCCTGTCATAGCTGCGCACGTCTTCGAGCGCGCGCTTCATCGCGCGGATACCGCAGCCGAACGCGAAGCCGACGGCGAGTGCGGCGGCGGCGTTGTAGGCCGCGTGACGACCGACGGACTGCAGCGTGAGCACGGCCGGACGCTTGATG
>JAVVFP010000124.1:0-7794 GCA_032250495.1 Bacteroidota bacterium
ACGGCAGGTTCTGGGCCGAAAGGTCTGCGACGAGCATCAGCAGGGCGATGAGCGCCCCGGTGAAGATACGTGCGGAAGGAGACACAAAAAGCGGTCTTGGTTGCTGCATGGAATACCTCATGGTTAACTGGAATGGAGACTATGTAAAGCCATCAATAGTTTGCTGTACCACTCTGCCTGATTTCAATAATACACAGGCAGACTGTGAAAAATATTCCCTGTGCCGATTATGCAGATTGTTGCTGGTGGGTGGAGGGGATAGTAGGGTTTCGCGAAAATTGGGCTCGGAAAGTCCATTTATCAGGTAAATACCACGCCGTCGGCTAAGACCAGACCTCGTAACTGCAACTCCGGGGAATACGGGTATGGGAATATACTACAAGGACGAAATGGCAGTCAATGAAAAACGAGCAATGGGCGTGATTAATTTTCACGCCGTGCAAAAAGGAAACAGCTGGTAAGGTCATTTGAAGGGGACAGGGGGAGGACGGATGAAGGGGCAGGCGAGGGGGGCAGGGTGCAGCGGGGGAGCACTGCGCAGTTGACATTTAAAAACGCGGCAGGCCCCTCAGAGGAAGGGCCTGCCGCGGGTCGTCCGATGGATGCCGGAATTACTTATTCAGCACCATCTTGATGTTCTTGGTGAAGGTCATGCCTGACTCGATGCCGGTCATGGTCACCGTGGCGATGTACGTGCCGCTCGCTAGCTGGCTTCCGTCGAATTGTGCATCATGCACGCCCTGCTCGATCGTGCCGCTGACGAGCTCGGCCACCTGGCGGCCCAGCGCATCGGTCACCACCAGGCGCACATGCGACTGTTCGGGAAGTGCGTAGCGAATCGTCGTCGCAGGATTGAACGGGTTGGGGTAATTCTGGTCCATCGCGAAGTTCGTCGCACGCGAGGAAGCGTCCGACTTTGGCGCACCGCCGTACCACGGGGTGATCTGTGACCAGTTCGTTTTCATCGCGATGTAGTCCATGTTGTTGACCGTGCCGTTACCGTCGGTGTCCATGTAGCAGCCCTCGGGGGTCGCCCACGGAGCAGCGGCCTGCGGCTTCCACTCGATGTACGTGAAGGGATTGGTCTCGGCGTCCGCCTGGTAGCGGGCAGGACCGTTCAGCCACGTCGTGCGCAGGTTGGCATTGAAGATATAGAGGTTCAGGTCGCGGCGGTCGACGTAGGTGACAATTCCGTCCACATTCACGTCTCCCGGCCACACCACGCACGGCGTCTGGCCTTCTCCGACGACGAGCAGAGCCTTCGGATACGGCATGAATTCGCGGTAGGCGTTGCAGCTGTTCTTCGTCCAGAACACCACCTCGATCTTGTACGTGCCAGGCTGCAGTGAGGAGGGCAGCGTTATGTACTGTATGCCGTCGAGTGTGACGCCGTAGAGCTTCTGGGCGGTGAGCGTCGTCGTGTAGGCCAGCTGCATCGAGGGAATCTGGTAGAAATTCACTGTCATGGTGATGGTGGCGTCGAACTCGGGGAAAGCCACCGAGTAATGCACACCGATGGTACCGGGAGCCTCCGCGTATGCGGCCTGCTGTCCGGAGCCGTCGACGAAGTCGTAGTTGACCGTCCCGGGCGTGATGTAGCAGGCTTCATCCGCACCCATGTAGGGCTGAATGCGGACTTCATGGTCGATATCGTCCGTCACCTGCGTGAGCAGCGTACCGAAGAGGTCGGTGTCGTCCTCGGATGGTGAGACCAGGTGCAGATCGCCGGTATACATATCCTTGAAGGAAACGGACTTCGAGATGGAGTTTCCGTCCATGCCCGAGGCCGCCTGCAGCGCGCCGAGGCTGTTGCGGGCGCCGGCCCAGTAGGCAAGGTTCGCGCCGTTCGAGTAGAACAGGTTGAAATCCGAATCATTCACGTACCCGTTCGGATTGACGTACCACGCGTAACCGGCACCCGTGTTGTAAAAGATATTGTTGTAGAAATCGCTGCCCTGTGCGTAGTAGGAATACAGGCAGGCTGCGGCCGTGTAGCTGCTGTTGATATGCCAGGTATTGTGGGCGAACAGCGTATTCTGGGCACGATAGGTGTAGGTTCCGTAATAGGTCCGCGTCGTCGTGTTGAGAATCGAGATCATGTTGTTGACGAAACGGGAGTTCCCGTTCTGGTAGTAGTTCTCGTAGTAGAGATAGACGCCGTAGGCATACGCGCCTCCGTCGGAGACCACGAGGTTGCGCTCGATGGAGGAATTGTACCCATAGTAGAACGAGACGGGATAGCGATACGTATACACGTTGGTCGGTGCCTGGAAGACGCGATTGTCGTGAAACTTGATCTGGCCCAGGTACAATGCATAGAAGGGACGGTAATACTGTCCGGTGAACTCGCAGTTCTGCACCAGCACGTCATCCTCGGTGGCCGTGGTGCCGGCGCCGTAAAAGTACATGCCGTAGCCGCCTTCGCGGATTCCGCAGTCGATGAAGCTGGTGCGATGATTGCTGGTCCCGTAGTCGGAGTACACGACCGCCAGGTAGGTCGAAGTGGAATTGACATCCGGGGAGACCAGTTCGCAGTTCTCGAAAGTGCAGTCCGTTGAGCCGCCGCCGAAATACACGGCGCGTCCGTAGGAATTGTTCGTCGCCGTGACCGTCATGTCCTTGAACGTGACCCACTTGGCACCGCCCATGCTGATGACGTAGTTGCTCTGATAGGAATTCGAGCTGAAGGTCAGGTCCACATCATTTTTGTTGCCGGTCTCCGATTGGAACGTCACCGTGTTGATGCTCGACGTTCCGGCGATGTCTTCGAGCTCCACCTGTTCATTATAAGTACCCGGTCGAACGTTGAAGACAACGGGTCCGCAGACTCCGTAGGTGTTGAGCTCTGTCACGGCGGCCGCGAAGGTCGAGAAATCTGGCGATGCACCACCGATGGTGAAGGTGCCGCTCATGGCAGGCTGCACGGTGACGGTGAGGGAGTCGTTGGCGGAAAAGCTGTCATTCGTATTGTTTGGATTCGATGTCCAGGCAACGAGGTTGACCGGGACGCCGGCCGCGAAGTTGTGCGAGCCGAGTGTCACGGTCGCGTCGGCCAGCGAGGGCAGTGGTGTGGTCCAGCTGATCGGGGTCTGCGGCACGCCGTTCATCGTCCAGTTGACCGTTACGCTGTTCAGCGTGTTGGTGCCGTAATTGTACAGCTGCACCTTGATGTCATGTGTTCCTGCGCAGAAGTCCACCGGACTCAGCAGCTTCGCGATGCCCGCGTCGTCGGGCAGCGCCGGCGACATGTCGATGCCGAAACTGTAGCGGGAACCGTCGGCGCCGTAGCCGCCGGTTGCAGAGCAGGACGAACCGCCGTAGATGCGCCGGTAAGGGGGAGTGGACATGCCGCGGTAGCGCACATAAATGCCGTTGGTGTAGCCGTCCTGGCAGATGTTCACTATCAGAGCCTGGTTGGGATTGTATGGGAAGGGTGTCTGCAGTGTGATGCCGAACCAGTCGTTCGTGCTCCCTCCCGGTATGGTCGTCGAGGTTGCATTGTAGCAGGTCGTCAGTCCCGTCGTAAATGTCGTCGTGTAGGGGAAGGACGCGCTGCTGGTCTGCCCGAGCTTCACCGTCAGGTTCGTGAAGGTGGAATTGCCTGTGGTATTGCCGCGCTTGAACCAGATTTTGGTGATGTTGCCGGAATACGCCCCGGTAAACTCGTTCGCGAGATAATGATGCTGCGTGTGGGGCGAGGCCGTCGTGGAGAATGGAAAGACGTTGGTGCCGGTGGCCCCATCGACGTAGTACTGCGGCAGATTCTGCGACTGTCCCGCGCAGGTGAGGAGAAGCAGGAACAGAACTCCCGCCAGGGAACGGAAGAGCAGGCTGCCGTGGGAATGGTGTAATGATGGAAACATCCTGTACCTCATTTTTACTGAACTGATGGGAACGTGCGTAAGGATCGGATTCTATCGCATGGTGGACGGGGACATGCAGTCCCGATGTCGCTGCGAGAAACAGGGCACTCTCATGTGGATGATGAACGCGGGAGACGTGTTGTCGCGGACGGTAGGTGGACTGCAAGACACGGCACGGAAGCGATGCGGGAATCCTGCGGCGAATTGCACGCATCTCCCGTCCCGTGGTTTCCGAACTCTATCTGTCAGACAGCCCAAAAAAGGCTGCCGCGTAAGACGATTTCTGGGGGTGTGAATAATTGTAACGAAATATAGTAACGGGCACCGCATTATGTCAACTGTTGCCGACGATAAAGTGCACATTATTCACAGTGTGAAAATATGGATTGGAGGTGGGGCGCAGGTGTTCTGTGCTTCGAAAAAAAAACGGCCCCCGATCCTTGCGAACCGGGGGCCGTTCTCCATGAGGGAGACCATGTAGGAAGCTACTTGCTGAGCGCCATCTTGATGGTCTTCGAGAAAGAGCTGTTACTCTCCATGCCGGTCATCGTAACGGTAGCGATATACGTTCCACTTGCCAGTGATGACGCATCGAACGCGACCGAGTGAATTCCACTGTCGAGGCGGCCGTTGTGAAGTTCGGCGACCTGGCGACCGAGTGCGTCCGTGACCGTGAGACGCACATGGGCGCTTTCGGGTACTGCGAAGCGGATGGTAGTCGCGGGATTGAAGGGATTCGGGTAGTTCTGCTCCATATCGAAGCGGTTGGGCGCGCCGATGGCATCCGATTTCGGCGTCCCGTTGAACCAGGGAGTGGATTTCGACCAGTTCATTTTCATGGCGATATAGTCCAGGTTGTTGACCGTACCGTTGCCGTCCGTATCCATATGGCATCCCTCGGGGGTCGCCCACGGTGCCGAGGCCTGCGGTTCCCACTCGAGGTAGCTGTAGGGATTGCTTTCGGCGTCGGCGCGGTAGCGTGCCGGACCGTTGAGCCAGGTCGAGCGCATGTTGGCGTTGAACATGTACGTGTTCAGTGCGCGGCGGTCGGTGTAGTTGACGATGCCGTCGTTGTTGGCATCGCCCGGCCAGACCACGCAGGGCTGCTGTCCATCACCCACGATCAGAAGGGAGGTGGGATACGGCATGTAGTCGCGGTAGACGTCGCAGCTGTTCTTCGTATTGAATACCACTTCGATGCGATATGTCCCCTGCGCGAGCGTTGCGGGCAGTGCAATGAACTGCGTCCCCAGGAGCGGCTGTCCCGCCAGCTTTTGTGCGCTGAACATGGCCTCGTATTCGAGACTGTTCTGTTCGACGGAATAGAATTGAACCGTGAGGGTCACGGTGGAGGCGTAATCGGGGAAACTGACACCGTAGCGCAACCCGATGCTGCCGGGGGCGCTGGCATAGCCCACTTCCTGTCCGGATCCGTCAACGAAAGCATACGTCAGGCTGCCGGGCGTGACATAGCAGGCCTCATCGGCGCCGCGGTAGGGATTGACGCGGGTCTCGTTGTCGATATCGGCTGTCACCTCGGAAAGGATGATACCGAACAGGTTGTTGTCCTCTTCCGACGCACCGGCCAGGTGGAGGTCCCCGTTATCGGCATCGGCGAAAGTCACCGAGCGCGTGATGGTATTGGCGTCCATTCCGCTGGCGGCTTGCCAGTCACCGAGAGTGCTCTGTGCACCGGACCAGTAGGCGATGTTGCTGCCGAGTACGTGGAAGAGATTGAAATCGGATTCTACGATGGCCGAACTCGAACTCGTGTACATCGCGTAGCCGGCACCGTCGTTGTAGAGGATGTTGTTGTAGTGCCGCTGGTTGGAGCCGCCGGTCACGTACACGCAGCGTCCGCTGGATGAGCTGCTGTTGATCCGAACCGAGTTGTGGGCGACGAGGACATTGTCGGCGGAGGAGAGGTAGAGGCCGTACGTCGTGGACGATCCATTGTCAAGAATCGTGACGAAATTGTTTACGATGCGATTGGCGGTTCCCGCCGTGTTGTAGGTGTATACGCCGTAGCGTGTGCCTCCGCCGGAGCTGAAGAATGTATTTCGCTCGATGCTGATGTTCGTGTTGTAGCGGGTGTAGGCGAAGTACGCGCCGGAGTATGTCGAGACATATTCAACGGTGTTGTCGAGGAAGCGGAAGTTCGAGAGATAGTACGCGTAGAGTGGACGGTAATACTGGCCGGTGAACACGTTCCCGATTACCAGAACGTCCTCTTCGAGCGCACTCGAATCGTCGCCGTACAGATAGATGCCGTAGCTGCCGTTGCGGATGCCGCAGTCACGGAAGGTGACACGATGATTCAGCGAACCGGATGGAGAATAGACCACGGCACGGTTCGAGGATGTGTTTGTCGTGGTGACACCGATCAGCTCGAGGTCGATGAAGCTGTCGTCGGTCGCGTCGTCGTCGATGACGATGACGCGGGCATAACTCGCGCCCGTGGCTTCGAGCGTCATATCCTTGAACGTGACATGCGAAGCGCCATTCAGGAACAGCACGTGGTTGTCACCGCTGCCCGAGGCGGCGTATGTCAGGGTGACATCTCCCGTGACCCCGCTTTCGGACTGGAAGGTGACGGTGTTGACTGCGGACGCACCGGTGATGTCACGCAATTCCACCTGCTCGGTGTAAGTGCCGGTCCGGACGTTGAATACCACGGGACCGCAGACTCCGAACTGGTTGAGGTCGTCGACGGCATCGGCGAAAGCGGTATAGTCCGGGTTCGTACCCCCGATGGTGAAGCTGCCTGCGAGAGCGGACTGTACGGTCACCGTGGAACTGTCATTGCTGCTGATGGTGTCGACCGTGCCATTGGGCATGGTGGTCCACGCCGTGATGGTGTAGGGCACACCGGACTGGAAACTCATTTTTCCGAGGGTGACCTGTTCGGTACGTGTTGCCGCGTTCAGCGTGTCGAGGTACCCTGTCCAGCTGAAGTCCGGCTGCGTCATCCCGTTCAGCGACCAGTGAATGGTTGCGGAGGTCAGAGGGTCGGTGCCCCAGTTGCGCAGCGTGACGATCACCTCCTGCTCCCCGGCACAGAAATTCGACGGGGAGTCGATCGAAGCGATGCCCGCGTCATTCGGTCCGGTAATTCCCTCGTCGTAGGTGATTTTCCCGCAGAACTGTCGCGGGTAGTTACCGAAGTTGAAATTGACGCTGTTCGTCGTGGGATTTGTTGTGCCGGTGCCGCCGTAACTCTGCGTGTTTACCTCGATATACGCATCGGAGAAAATGTACGGGGCGGACCCGCCGCGGTAGCGAACCCCGGGGGTGGCACAGAAAATTGCGAAACCCCATTTTTCATTCGCCCCGATGAGAAAATCGAGATCCACGGGAATTTCCGTGTAGCCGGTGCTCGTCGTGGACGTAATGGTGGCCTGACCGAGAAACGTCCAACCGGTGTTGTCGTTGGCCACGATGCCGCCGGACCTGGCCCAGATCTCGACTGTGCCCGTCCCGGTATTGAAGGTGTTCCAGAACCGATGCAGCCGGACGGACTGCAGCGCGGTGATGTCGAACATTATGACGTCGTAGCCATTGTCCGCGGTCACGGTTGAAAGGGAATATGTGCCCTGGGCCGGCAGTGTGGACGGCAGAAGAGCAAACAGTGCAGCAAGGATAAGCGCGGAGACAAAACGTCCCTCTCGCCCCCTGCGGGGTGCGGTAATGAATTGCATAGATACCTCAGAATGGAAATGAGAAAATCTACGTGTATGTCATGAAAGGTGATTTAAGGCACCATGCATCCGGTGCGTCATGCGGAAAGCAGTTTTCATGTGCTCAAGGCGGATGGTGTTGCTGTAACGGCAGTCTCCTTTTCGTGAGCGAGTTTCCCGGTACTGCTCACGGGATACGGGCAGGTGAAAATGATGTTTCACCGATGAAGGGTACAAATAGATCCCTATTTGTG
>JAVVFP010000125.1:0-7789 GCA_032250495.1 Bacteroidota bacterium
CTGGGATGGCCGCCGTTGGCGGCCATGCGTGAGCGCTGCTTCGCAGCGCGCTAGCGCCCGCCACAGGCGGGCACACGCGTCCGCCGCTGGCGGACCCACGCGATCCCGCCGGAGGCGGGATCACTCGCTGCTCACATCCTGCTGAGATCGTGCGGTATTATCCGGGAATCATCTCATGCGCAAAGCGAATGTTTCGCTCCTCGAGACCGGACATGAGGGCGTTGAACGTGTCGAGATCCGCGCCCAGATACTCGGGCGGTGAGACACCCCTGCGCGCGTAGCTGCCGTCGGCGACGAGGCGCGCAGCCACGGCGCAGGTATAGCCGGTCGTGCGGGCCATGGACGTGGTATGCGTCGCGCGGTCGTAGCGGTCGAGGAGATCGAAGGTGTGCGCTTCCTTCATGCCGTCTTTCTCTCCTTCTATGATGACGCGCATGACGGAGATGTCCTCTTCCCCCTCCTCCATCTGCCAGGCGGGGAAAAGCAGGCGCGCTGTCAGGTCCAGCGGCGCGACGGCGCTGCCGTTCACGTCTACCGCGTCCTTGCGGAAAAAGCCGGTGTCGCGAAGGATTTCCATCAGCGCGGCATGTCCCGGGTAGCGCATGGTCTTCTCTTTCATGTGTGCGGCGGACATGGTGCGGGCCAGCGTGCGGAGTCCGTCGCTGTTGAAGGCCTCGAGCGTGCCGACGCCGTCGAAGTTCAGTTGCTCGACGTCGCTGAGTGCGGGACGCACGACTTCGGCGCCGTTCTCGATGTAGCGGGCGGGACGCGTGTACTCCTCGATCACATCGATGGGAGAAAACACCGCGCCGTACTCGTAGGGCTTGCGGCGCACGACGGGGAGTCCGCCCACGTAACAGAGGAAACTGTCGACGCGGTCCATGTCCGCATCGAAACGCCCCATGAGGATGTTGCCGAGTCCGGGCGCCAGTCCGCAGTCCATGACCGCGGTCACGCCGCGTTCGGCGGCGAGGACATCCAGCGTGAACGGATCCTCGGGAAAGAAGGATATATCCACCGTGTTTTTTCCCGCCTCGATCACACGGCGCATGCTTTCGTATCCCATGAAGCCCGGGACGGCCCCGATGACGAGATCGGCGTCCTCGATCGCGGCGTCAATATTCTCGCCGACGGCAAGGTCCGTCCGCCGCGTCGCAATGCCATGCGACGCGCAGCGCGCGAGCGCGTCCGCGTCACGGTCCGCGACGGTGACGTGGAATTCGCTTTCTGTGGCGAGGTCACGCGCGATGGCCGAACCGACCATGCCGCCGCCGAGGACAGTGATGTTCATGGGATCTCCGTGTGCTGTTACTTGCCGGGTACGGGGGATGCGGGAGTCATCGCGTCAGGCAGGTATACCGCGTCGAGCAGGTACACCGCGCCGAATTCGCCGACGGCGATAGCCCGGTTATTCGGCAGGAAGGTGATGCCGTGCAGCGTCTTGGCGTCGGTCAGGTCGTGCAGTTTCCACTGCATGTTGTTCTGCTCGCCGCGCACGACGGCGCCGCGCTTGCCGACGGCCCAGCCCCTGCCGGTGTCGTCGAACGCCAGGCGCACGTAATCGGTCTCGTAGGCCGGAATACGCTGCCACTGCGCACCACCGTCGGTGGTGCGCATGACGAGGCCGTGATATCCTGCGAGCCAGCATTCCTGCGGCGAACGGGCAAGGACGGTCGTCACGGGGAGAAAGGAGTCCAGCGGCTGCTCCTTCCAGGTAGCCCCGCCGTCGCTTGTATGCAGCAGCGAACGCTGCACAGATGCGCACCAGCCATGCTGCGCATCGGCGAAGGAAATGCTGCTGAGCATCGCGTCCGTACCGCTCGTGAGCGCGGTCCACGTGCTGCCGCGGTCTGTCGATTTGAGTATGCTGCCCTCTTCGCCGCAAAGCCAAATCGCACTGCCTGCCACGCTCATACCCGGGTAGTTCCGTGCGTCGGGCAGGGCGATGCGCGTCCAGGACGCACCTGCGTCCGTCGTGCGGTGAAAGGTGCCGCGGAATCCTGCGGCCACGCCGACGCTGTCATCGAAATAATGGAGGTTGCGAAAGGCGAACTGATCAGAGGAAAGCTGCTGCGTCCAGCTGTTCCCGCCGTCCGTCGTGCGCATGATCACGCCGTAGTCCCCGACAATGTTTCCGCGAAGACTGTCGGTGAAGGCAATGTCCCACAGCGTGAATTCGGTGCGGTGCACGACGCGCTCCCAGCTGCCGAGCGTCTGCGCGGAGAGCGGAATGGAGAAGGTGAAGGCGATCAGGATCGGAAGGATGACGGCGCGTTTCATCATGTGCATGGCGAGTCAATGAAATGGGATCGGATTCGTGTACGTACACACACAATGTACTGTTCCCCGGTGCGCGAAAGCAAGACGACGGGGCACGCATGTTTTCCGGGCGGAAAGCGCCGGTGCGGGGTTCCCGCGCCACGTCACCGCTGCGGGTGACGCCCCGCACTTCGCTATGCAGCCGTGATTTTGTATGTTAGGCGGTACGCCTGTTTTTCAACGGAATCATGCATGAGAGGACGATTGATCGAATCCCGCATCGTTCATCTTGCCCTGGCCACTGCCGGGGGACTGCTGCTGCTGCTCGCGCTGGTGCAGCTGCCGGCGGGACTGCTCGTGCAGTACACGCGGCCGAGTCTCCCCTGGTTTCCTGTGGAAAACGTGGCCGAGGGTGTGCGTATTGTGCCTGTTGTAACACGTGAGGGGGAGCCGGATCCGCAATTCCAGGCCAGCGACATCATCACGCGCATCGACGATCTGCCGCTCGACTCGGCGCATTACGACGCCATGGCCATGCAGGAGCTCGTCGCCGACTTTGGCATCGGTGATACCGTCCGCGTCCACCTTCTTCGCGAAGACGAGACTATCATGCGCACCGTGGTCCTCGATCGTTCCATCAATGACGTCCGCGGCAGGGAGATTTCCATTGTCGCGCTCGTGATCAACAACATATCCCCGGTGTTCATCATACTCGTCGGTTACATCGTGCTGCTGCGGCGTCCACGCAGGCGCGAATCCGCACTGTTTTTCGGCAGCCTGTTCTGCTACGCCTGGTACCTGCTCGCGAGCGTGCAGGTGAGCATGTACATGCCGTGGTGGACGGCACTCGGGGAAGTCCGTACCGTGAGCACGGAAATCGCCTTCATGCTGTTTCTGCCCATGCTACTGCATTTCCTGCTCGTGTTCCCGGACGAGTGGTTCATGCGCGAGCGTCGACGCCTGCGCCTCCTGCTGCTGTACACACCCTATGTCCTTCTCACCGTCGCCGGTTACGTTCTGATCAACGTCATGGAACTGCCCCTCAGTGAGGAATACAGCACGATCGCGAATTTCATCTACCTGATATCGCCGGTGCTGGGACTCCTCGTCCTGCGGGCTTCGTATCTCCGTGCACGCGCACCGATGACTCGGGGACTCCTGAAAGTCGTTTCCATAGGCATGGCGGCCTTCGCCTTCGGTTTCATCCTTCTCATCCTCATCAATCACCTCTACCTGTTCTACGACATCCTCCTGCCGGAAGCGCTGGAACTGCGGCTGCTGTCCCTCCTGCTCATCACGCTCATGCTGCCGCTGACCTTCGGCTACGCCCTGCTGCGCTACGGCTTTCTCGACATACAGATACTGTTCAAGCGGACCACGCTCTACGCCATTCTCTCGGTGTTCGTTGTCCTCGTCTTCATTCTGCTCAATACGATACTGCAGGCATTGTTCTCTTCGTTCACGAGCGCAGACACGCTGCTCGTGTCGATTATCGTCACCGGGGTGATCGCCATTTTTCTCGCGATCGGGAAAACCCGCATTCAGGGCCTGCTCGACCGCACGCTGTTCCGCGAGGAATGGGAGCGCCGAGCGCGGCTGCAAAACTTCGGACGCAGCCTGCTCAACATGCTCGTGCGGGAGGACCTGCTTCGCGGACTCACCGAAACGCTGCCCGATATACTGGAGGTGGATGTCGCCAGCGTGGTCGCGCTCGATGAAGAGGGGAATGCGCGCCTGCTCGCAGGGGCGAGCCTGCCCGATGACATCATTCCGCGCATACGGCAGCAGGAGGACCTCTTTACCCGCCTCGCGGAAATCGAGGTCGTCGATGTCAACAGCTTCGCCGATGCGCAGAGCATGCACGGACTCAACGCCATGGTCGGTATCGCGGCGCAGGATGGGGAGTATATCCTCCTCATGCTCGGCAGGAAACGCAGTGGAAGAAAGCTGAGCGCGGAGGATCTTGCGGAACTGCATTCCGTCGCGGAGTATGCCATGCTCGGATGGAAGAACGCGACACTCTCGGAAGAACTGCGTGAAAAAGAGCGCTTCCGGCACGAAGTGCAGATTGCACAGCATATTCAGGCAGCCATGCTCCCCGGTGCGACACCGGAGCACGATCGCTTCGACATCGCCGCGTACTCGGTTCCCGCCCGGGAAGTCGGCGGGGATTTTTTCGACTTTCTGCATTTTTCTGACGGGAGGATAGGACTGCTCGTGGGTGACGTTTCGGACAAGGGGATATCGGCGGCAATGGTCATGGCGTCGACCATCAGCACGCTGCGCTACTCCGCCGAATACGATGACTCGCCGCGACGCATACTCGAAGCTGCGAACCGACGCATATTCCGCGACACGAGCCGCAGCATGTTCGTCGCCGTCTGCATCGCCCAGCTCGACGCGGATACCATGCAGATGAGTTTTACCAACGCCGGACTGCCCATGCCGCTGCTGCTCCGCGACGGTGCCGCCTACCAGATCGCCTGGTCGGATCCCCATGGACATCTCGCCCTCGGCGTACAGCAGGACACGCGGTATCACCAGGATACGCTGGACCTGGTGAGCGGAGACGTGCTCATTCTCTACAGCGATGGACTGGAGGAGATGATCGATACCGGTGAGGACGACGGTGGACTGTCGCAGCTCAAGAGGCGCGTACTGGAGGCGACCGGGAGCAACGCCGCGGAGATGCTGCACGGTATCGTCAATGCCGTGCTGCCGGAGGACCCCCGTGAAACGATCAAGGATGACATGACCATCGTGCTCTGCCGCGTGCGCTGACAGCGCAGCACGCCTGCGGCGGACAGGAGTCGTGAGCAGAACATGCGTCACCTCGCTTCATATGGACCGGTCGCGATCGCGCGCGCCGTCGGCGTCGCCTGCACCGTGTCGCTGCACGTGCTCATCGCGCGGGAATGCGGTCCGGAACTCTATGCCCCCGTCGCTTTTTTTGTAACGGTTTTCTCCCTCGCGGGACTGCTGCTGGATTTCGGCAACGAACAGCAACTCATCCGCGAAGGCGCCGCGTCGTCTCCCCGCGCGCGCACGGTGTATCTCACCGGTCCTGCACTCGCAGTCGTTCTCATCGCGGGACTGCTGCTGTCCGCCGCCCCCCTCGGCGGGACCTTCGATATCGAGGGCGTCGTGTCCATTTTCACGTTTGGCATGCCCGCACTGTTTTTCTGGGCGCTCCAGCTGCTCCCACGCAGCGCAATGCAGCACGCACAGCGTTTCCGCGCCATGGCCGGCATCGAGCTGACGGGCAGTCTCACGGCATGGTCGATCGCGGGGGGACTGTTCCTCTCCACCGGGAATCCGGCGTATTACGGATTGTACACGTTGCTGCTCTACGCGGTGCGAAGCGCCGGGTACTGGCTGCGCGGCGGCGTTCGTCCGACAGCGCTCTCGGGGTCGCTGCGGCCGGCGACGTATTTCGGCAGCTGGAAATTGCTGGCCATCAGCACCGCGAACCGCGCAACCACCACCTACGACGATTTCATGGTGGCCGGCAGCTTCGGGGCGTCAACGCTCGGCGTGTATCACCTGAGTTATCGCGTTATCACGCTGATGCAGGATTTCATCGCCGGGGTGCTCGGGACGCTTTCCTATCCCGTATATACCGCGCAGGGGGATCGACCTTCCGTGGTGTACCGACAGTTCTGTTTCGACAGCACGCTGGTGTTCGCTTTCAGCGCTCCGCTGCTGACGCTGCTGATACTGACCGCGGACTGGAGTATTCCGCTCGTGCTGAGCGCAGAGTGGTCGGGGGCCGTACTGATTTTCCAGCTGCTCGCCCTCGAAGCCCTGCGGCAATCCCTGCTGCCGCTCGCGGGACAGGCGCTCATCGCGATGTCGCGCGAAAAGGTGCTCCTTCGATTCACGCTGATCAGCGCGGCGGTTCTCCTGCCCGCGTTCACACTGCTGGCCCTGTTCGACCTGATCATCTTCGTCGCCGGCTTCCTCGTGGTGAACACGCTGCTCAACATCTATTACTACGTCGAGGTACTCCGCGCCTTCGCGCAGCCATCGCGCATGCTGCTGTTTGCCTGGCTCCCGGGCGCGGCCGTATCACTGTCGATCGCGGGGATGCACCTTCTGCTCGTCGTGCTCGATGCGGAGGGAGCGGCGCATGCGCTTCTCCTCCTTCTCGGCGCGCTGCCTCTCGCCTGGCTGCTGTATCGCCGGCAATTTACCGACGTGGCGCACGCGCTGCGTCACCTGCGCAGGCAGGGCCAAAGCGATGACGACGGGGCAGACGGTGCCGGAGAAAGCGGTGGGACCAGGGATGCGCCTTCACTCGTCGTGCACACCGACGCTGCCTTCGCCGAGGACAATACGCATCTCAGGGAAGTGCACGAGGAACTGCTTCGCCGTGACAGGACCATGCGAATCGAGGAACTGCACTACCGGCGCGACGTGTGCAACGGAGTACGGCGGCTGCTCGGCGGTGCGGGCAGGCGCACGAATGCACCGCAACATGTCGTTCACCTGCACTTTCCCGTGTTTTGCTACCAGGCCGATTCACTGCCCGCCTCCATGCTGCGCGGCAGCAAGTACCTCATCCTCCTGGCCATCCTGCGCGTTACGGGCATGCGGCTGGTCGTATCGCTGCATGACGCGGGGGCGCATGATTTCCCGCATCGGCGTTGGGAAGCCGTGTTTCTCGCGGCGCTATTTCAATCGGCGGACCTCGCCATCACGTACTCCTCCCGTGGCGCGGTCCTGCTCGAGCAGCGCTACGGCCGGCAATCCCGCATCGCCGTGCTCCCGCATGCCCTGTATCGTCCCTTTCCCGCAACACGGAGCAGGGAAGCGCTGCGTGCGGAAATGAAAATTCCACAGGCACGCACCGTGCTGCTGCTCTTTGGGACGCGGCGGCCGTACAAGGGCTTTGACGATGTCGTTGCGGCGCTGCGTGACGGACCTGGTGGTGAAGTGACACTGCTGCTGGCGGGAAAAGACATGGCCCCGCTGGCGGAGCGCTGCGCGGAAGCCGGCATCGATGTGCGGCTTCGCGAGGGATGGCTATCGCAGGAAGTACTCGCGGACTGCATCGCCGCGGCGGATTACGGTGTGCTGCCGTACCGGCGTATCCTGCACTCGGGCTCTGCGATGTACCTGCTCTCACACGGTTGTCCCGTCATCGTTCCCGATCGCGGGGTTTTCCCGGAATACATGGCAGCCTGCGACATCGGGTTCATGTACCGGGGCGGAGACGTCGACGACCTGGCGCGCGCGCTGGCAGCGGCGCGGGGGCGAACGCGAGAGAGTTTCAGCCAGGAGATCCGGCGCTTCGCCGGGGCGCACGGCGTGGAGCACGCGGCCGCGATGCTCGCGGCTGCATACGCGCGCGTACGAAGCTGACGGTTCAGGGAAGCAGCTGATGGTTCAGGGAAGAAGCTGCCGTCGCAGGAGGCGGTGGCGACGCAGCGGCGCGGTGAGCAGGGAAAGCAGTCCGCTGCGGCGAAGCCAGCCGTGCAGGGGAGTGCCCAGTAATGTCGGGAGCAGAAAGCGGAGGTAGTCGGCACGC
>JAVVFP010000126.1:0-7783 GCA_032250495.1 Bacteroidota bacterium
CCCGTCGTCTCCGGGACGGGGCGGCACGTCTTACTCACGCATTCGTACTGTTCCAGTCTCAATGTACGACAGTGAGAGGGCGCAGGGCAACCTTCGTCCCCTGAAGAACGCGGAGGAAATACTGTCCCGCGGGCAGTCCCGTCACGTCGAGTCGGCTGCGCTGCACGCTGCCGGACACGCTGCCGGCGTCGAGCTGCCTGTACACGCGGCCATAGATGTCGATCACCTCGACCCGGGCTGCGCCGGAGACGTCCGACGACCACTCCACCGACACCAGGCCGGAGCGGAGGGGATTCGGGTAGGGTGCGGACATGTCGAGATCCCGCGCCACCGGTGCGGCCTGTGCGGAGGTCTGCATCGCGGCCACCGACCAGCTGGCATACGTCAGCGTCGGCGTGCCGCTGCCCTCGTCGAGTGTATCGATACCGAGCGTGGCGGACACCCCGTCGCGCGTGATGAATTCGTAACTGATGTCCGTCATGTACTCCTGGCTGATCACCTGGCCGCCGAATTCTATTTTCGTGCTCGTACGATTCCACTGCTTGACCACGAGACAGGGATAATCACCGTCCGGCGTGCGCAGCGTTCCCTCCGCCACGACCTCGGTCTCGGATTCCTCGACCTGCTCCATACCCTCGAATGGCGACATCACGCCGCTGGTGTAGGTCCATGAACTGCCCAGCTTGAACGGGAAGAGCATCTCGGGACGCTCGGGCTCGTACTTGAGAAGGAAGTCCGTTCCCTGCACCTCGGTGCCCACGCCCTGCATGTAGAGGCCGTCGTCGTCGAGACGAAGATACAGGTACCCGCTGCCCTCACTGGTCACATACACCTGTGCGTGCGTGGCCGCGGGAAACTCGTGCGGATAGGGCGTCGTCGACGGATCGACATAGGTGGTCTGGAAAGTCTCGGACGTGGTTTCAAACGCGGTCATGTCGTACAGCGGACCGCTCATGTCGAACGTCATTCCCTCCGCGTTGGTCGCTTCGTAACTGGTAACCTGCTCCGCCTGTATTCTGCTCTCGATGTCCGCGCGCGTGATCTGCAACTGCGCATGCGCGACGACGCTGAAAAGCAGGGTAAAGGCAAGTGTCCATACAGTCTTCATATCGGAAACCTCTCTGGCTTGAATGTGACGAAATATGCTGGAGTTTTCACCAAATATAAGGAAAATGCACACAAGTGCATCCCGGCTTCGTTCGCCCGCACCGAGAGCAGTTTCCTACCTTGCTTTTCCCTGCCCTCCGCCGTAATTTTGATGATATTCTGGATTTCCCGTCTCCCCTGCCCCTCTCACGAACCGGATGGAATGCATGCAGACCGGATCAGACTTCTACAATATCGATACACTGCTGACGGAAGAGGAACGCCTGGTGCGCGGCACGATGCGCAGCTTCGTCGATCGCGAGGTGCTGCCGGTGATCGAGGAAGCCGCGCGCGAGGGACGCTTTCCCGCGCAGCTTTCCGGACGCATGGCCGCACTGGGCGTATTCGGTGTGAATCTTCCCGAGGAATACGGCGGCGGCGGCGCGAGCAATGTCATTTACGGACTCATGATGCAGGAGCTCGAGCGCGGCGACAGCGGCGTACGCAGTTTCGCCAGCGTGCAGAATTCGCTGGTCATGTACCCGATTTTCCGCTACGGCAGCGATGAACAGCGCCGGCACTGGCTGCCCCGTCTCGCCGCCGCGGAAGCCATCGGCTGTTTCGGTCTCACCGAACCCGATCACGGCTCCGATCCCGGCGGCATGGAAACGCGTGCCGTGCGCGACGGCGATCATTTCGTGCTCAACGGCGCGAAGATGTGGATCACCAACGGCAGCGTGGCGGACGTCGCGGTGGTCTGGGCGAGGCTCGAGGGCGTCGTCCGCGGCTTCCTCGTGGAGAAAGGGACTCCCGGTTTTTCGGCACCGGAGATGAAAGGAAAGCACTCCCTGCGCGCCTCCGTGACTTCGGAACTGGTGTTCCAGGACTGCCGCATTCCCGCAGCGAATCTCCTGCCCGACGCGGAGGGACTGAAAGCACCGCTTGCCTGCCTGACGCAGGCGCGCTTCGGTATCGCCTGGGGCGCTGTCGGCGCCGCCGAGGCCTGCTATGACACTGCCGTGGAATACGCGAAGACGAGAAAGCAGTTCGACCGACCCATCGGCTCCTTCCAGCTGGTGCAGGACAAGCTGGCCTTCATGCTCACGGAAATCACCAAGGCGCGCCTGCTGGCCGTGCACCTCGGGAGGATGAAGGACGCGGGCAGCATGACGTTCGCGCATGTCTCGATGGCCAAGCGCAACAATGTCGATATCGCACTGCGCATCGCACGGCTCGCCCGCGACATCCTGGGCGCCAACGGCATTCTCGACGAGTACCCGGTGATGCGCCACATGAACAACCTCGAATCCGTGCGCACCTATGAGGGCACGCACGACATCCATACACTGATACTCGGACAGCAGATCACCGGTATCGCAGCATACACGTAAACCATACACTTTCGGGAAGCCAATCATCATGCCGCACAAGCGAATCCGCATCGGTCTCACCTTCGACGACGTCCTGCTCGTTCCCCGCAAATCCAATGTCCTTCCGCGTGAAGCGGACGTCCGTTCGCGACTGACACGCAATATCATGCTCAACACTCCCCTGCTGAGCGCGGCGATGGACACCGTGACGGAGTCGGACATGGCCATTGCCCTCGCGCGCGAGGGAGGAATCGGCATCATCCACAAGAACATGAGCATCGCCCAGCAGGCGGAGGAGGTGGACAAGGTCAAGCGCTCGGAGAGCGGCATGATCGTCAACCCGATCACGCTGCGCGCGGACAAGACGGTCGCGGATGCGCACGATCTGATGGAGAAGTACCGCATCTCCGGCATTCCCATCATAGACGACGACGAAAGGCTGATCGGCATACTGACCAACCGCGACCTGCGCTTCGAACCCAACCGCGGCATGCTCGTCTACGACATCATGACGCGCGACAACCTGGTGACCGCCCCCCTCGGCACCACGCTGGAAGAGGCGGAATCCATCCTCCAGGAGCATCGCATTGAAAAACTGCCTGTCGTGGACAAAAAAGGGCGGCTGCGGGGACTGCTGACCTTCAAGGACATCATGAAGAAAAAGCACCACCCGAACGCCTGCAAGGACAGTCTTGGACGCCTGCGCGTGGGTGCTGCCGTCGGCATCGCTCCCGATACCATGGACCGCGTCAAGGCGCTGGTCGACTCGGCGGTGGACGTGATCGTCGTCGATACCGCGCACGGCCACTCGCGTGGCGTGATCGAGATGGTGAAAAAAGTCAAAAAACAATTCCCCGGCACCGATGTGATCGCCGGCAACGTGGCGACCGCAAGCGCGACCGAAGACCTGATCAAGGCAGGCGCGGACGCGGTGAAAATCGGCATCGGTCCCGGAAGCATCTGCACCACCCGCGTCGTGACCGGCGTGGGCGTGCCGCAGATCACCGCCATTATCGACTGCGCCGAAGCCGCCGCCGCCTACGACGTTCCCATCATCGCGGACGGTGGCATCAAGCAGACCGGAGACGTACCCAAAGCCCTCGCCGCAGGAGCCGATTCCATCATGCTCGGCAGCATGTTCGCCGGACTCGAGGAGAGTCCGGGAGAAAAAATCCTCTACGAGGGACGCCGCTACAAGGTATACCGCGGCATGGGGTCGATTTCCGCGATGAAGGAAGGCAGCAAGGACCGCTATTTCCAGGACGTGGAAGAGGACATCAAGAAACTCGTGCCCGAAGGCATCGAGGGCATGGTCCCGTACCGCGGCAAACTCGAGGAAATGGTCTACCAGGTCATGGGCGGCGTGCGCGCTGCAATGGGATACTGCGGCGTGAAAAATATCCGTGAACTCAAAACCCGAACCGAGTTCATACAGATCACCGCGGCTGGACTCAAGGAAAGCCACCCGCACGATGTCTTCATTACGAAAGAAGCACCGAATTACCAGGCCGGCAACGTCTGAGGCCGAGGTTATTCACAGCCGGGAAAAATTGCCCGTGTTTGAGACAGAACAATAATCATCCAATATGACGCGTATTGGCTGGTTTTGAGGGTTATCACCAGGTTATCCACAACTTTTCAGAAGTTATCCACACCGTGCCAGCACAAGGCGCTCATCGGAATTCCCCCCGCGGCGGCGCGCATCTGCGCCGTGCGGAGAGCGTCCGTGTCATACAGCAGGCATTGCGTGAAGGCCTGGCGGACGCCATGCTGGTCACGCACCTCCCACATGTGCGCTACCTGACCGGTTTCACCGGTTCCAACGCATGGCTTCTGCTGCGCAAACGCTCTGCCGTGTTTCTTACCGATCCCCGCTATCGCGAGCAGTCGGTCCGTGAGGTGCGCAACGCGCAAATCCTTATCGTCTCCGGCAGCAGCATGACGGAGGCACTGCGCCGCGAAGGACTGCTCCGCCGGCTGCGCAGCATGGCGTTCGAAGCGGGACATTGCACGTACACCGTGGCGCAGAACCTCGAATCCGCGCTCAAACCGCTCCACCTCGTACCGCTGCATGACGCCGTCGAGCAGCTGCGGGAGAACAAGTACCCGGACGAAATCCACGCCACGCGCCAGGCCATCGCGATCAGCGAAGCCGTGTTCGCCGATGTCCTTCCCTTCCTCCGGCCCGGCGTCAGCGAAATCGACATCGCCGCGGAAATCACCTACCGTCAGCGACGACTGGGAGCGGACGAGGACTCCTTCGCACCCATCGTCCTCTTCGGCAAACGCAGCTCGCTCGTCCACGGACAGCCTTCCCGCACTGCGCTGCGTCCCGGCCAGGCTGTGCTGATGGACTTCGGCTGCCGGGTGCAGGGCTATGCCAGCGATATCACGCGGACGGTATTCTGCGGCAAGGCGCCGCCCCGCCTGCGCCGTGTCTACGACGTCGTGCAGAAAGCGCAGGAAAAAGGTCGTGCGCTGGCGGGACCGGGCATCGCGGCCAACGTGCTGGATGATGCGGTACGCAGCGTCATCCGCGACAACGGGTACGGTGACCGTTTCGAACACGGACTCGGACACGGGCTGGGCCTCGAAGTCCATGAACGTCCCCTGCTCTCATGGCGCAACAGCGCGGAGCTCGAACCCGGCATGATCATCACCATCGAACCGGGCATCTACATTCCCGGACTCGGCGGCGTGCGTATAGAGGACGATGTGCTGATCACTTCCCGCGGCGCAGACCTGCTCAGCACACTTCCGCGGGACCTGCTCGAGCTCGACGCATGAGCGGCGCGCGCGACACACACCGCGTTCTCGTGATCGCGTACTATTTTCCACCGCTGGGTCTGAGCGGCGTGCAGCGCACATTGAAATTCGTCAAGTACCTCCCGCAGTTCGGCTGGCAGCCCGTGGTGCTCACGGTCGAGGACCGCGGGTATTTCGCGAAAGATGAAAGCCTCCTCGCCGAACTCGAAGGACTCGACATAGAGGTGATCCGCACCCCTTCGCTCGACCCGCTGCACTTCTTCCGCAAGAAAGGGGTGGTGCGCATGCCCTCCGGCAAGTCCCTCGGACTCCTGGGGAAACTCAGCCAGGCCGTCTTCATCCCCGACAACAAAAGAGGCTGGAAAAAACACGCCGTGCAGGCCGCGCTCGACGCAGTCGCCGCACGGCCGGTGGACGTCATTTTCGCGACGGCTCCACCCTACACCGATTTCCTGATCGGCAGCGAAATCAAGAAGCGCACAGGCACCCCCCTCGTCGTCGATTACAGGGACGCGTGGCTGGAAAACCCCCTCCATTTCTATCCCACTCCGCTGCACCGCGCACTGCACAGACGCATGGAACAACGCGTGCTGCGCACGGCCGACCGCATCCTGAGCATCAACCGTCCCATAAAGGAACGCATACTCACCGGCTACCCCTTCATCTCCCACGGTGACGTGAGCATCCTCTCACAGGGTTTTGATCAGGACGATTTCCGTCACGTCCGGCGCCAGCGGCCGCAGAACGCGCCACTGCGCTTCCTTTACTCAGGAACGTTTTACTACAACCGGTCGCCGGAGGCCTTCCTGCGCGCGCTGCGCATGCTTTTCGACCGTGAACCCGGCCTTGTGCGGGACGTCGAGGCGCATTTCGTCGGCAGTGCGCGGGAAGAAGACCAGCGCCTGGTCGACAAACTCGGTCTCACCCGAACCGTCACCATGCACGGTTACCTCCCTCACCGCGAGGCCGTGCAGCACCTGGTCGACGCCGATGTGCTCTGGATGACCATCGGACACGGTCGCGGCGAGGAGATGATGTCCACCGGGAAACTCTACGAGTACCTCGGGGCGCGCAAACCCATCCTGGCCTGCGTCCCGGAAGGCGCCGCGCACCAGACCCTCGTCCGCAGCGGCGCGGCGTTTTTCGCTCCGCCCGACGACAGCGCGGCCATCGCGGAGCAGCTTCATACCTTGTATGCACTGCATAAAAGTGATAGATTGCCCGTCCCGACGTATGCCTATGTCGAGCAGTTCGAACGCCGGAACCTGACCGGACAGCTCGCGACCCTGTTCGCCTCCCTGCTCGAGGCGGACCCCCACGGCACACGCGTGCGCACCCGCAACGCCGGGCGGCTGCATGTGCACGATCACCGCAACCCCACTTCTCCTGATGCACCATGAACATCCTTGTCATCGGCAACGGCGGGCGCGAACACGCCATCTGTTGGAAACTCAAGCACAGCAAAGAACTGACGACGCTGTACTGCGCCCCCGGGAATGCCGGGACGGCGCAACTCGGCAGCAACGTGAACATCAAGGCGACGGATATCGCCGGCCTGCTCGCCTTCGCGAAAAACGAGCGCATCGACCTGACCGTCGTCGGCCCGGAAGCCCCGCTCGCCGAAGGCATCGTCGATGCCTTCCGTCAGGCCGGCCTGCGCATCTTCGGTCCCACTCGCGCCGCGGCAGCGCTGGAGACCAGCAAGGCCTTCGCCAAGGACTTCATGAAGCGCCACCGCATTCCAACCGCGGACTACCGTGTCTTCCGGCGTGAGGAGAAAGAGGAGCTGTTTGCCTACCTCCGCACGGCCGCCTATCCCCTCGTGATCAAAGCGGACGGACTCGCCGCGGGGAAAGGGGTCATCATCGCGGAAAATGAAAAAGACGCCCGGCGCAGTGCGACGGAAATGCTCGGAGGAGACGCGTTCGGCGAAGCGGGTACCACGCTCGTGGTCGAAGAATTTCTCACGGGCGTCGAGGCCTCCGTTTTCGCGCTCACGGACGGCACGCGCTTTGTCACCCTCGCCCCGGCACAGGATCACAAGCGCATCCTGGACAATGACATGGGCAAGAATACCGGCGGCATGGGGGCCTTCGCACCGACACCGCATATGCCAACCGAACTGCTCGCCGACGTCAAGATTCGCATCATCAAACCCGTGATCGACGGCATGCGCGCGGACGGCATCCCCTACACGGGCGTGCTCTTCGTCGGCCTCATGCTCACCGAGGACGGTCCTCGCGTGCTGGAATTCAACTGCCGCTTCGGCGACCCGGAAACGCAGGTGGTACTGCCCCTCATCGATTACGACCTCGCCGTGCTGCTGCGCGACATCGCGGATACGAAACTGCAGCTGAACCGGCTTCCCCTGCACGATGCGAACGCCGTCTGCGTGGTCATGGCCTCGAGCGGCTACCCGGACAGCTACGAAACAGGGAAACCGATCGCCGGACTCGACAGCATTGACGAGCACAAGGAAGGCGTGATCGTCTTCCATGCCGGCAGCAGACAGGAGGGCAACCGGGTGCTGACGTCCGGGGGACGGGTGCTCGGCGTGACGG
>JAVVFP010000127.1:0-7726 GCA_032250495.1 Bacteroidota bacterium
CTCGTGGACGCCGAGATCTATCAGGTTTCCGACAGCATGGAAGCCATACGCGCAGCGGAGCTGATGGAGTTCGGTCCCGCAAATCTCATCGGCGGCAAAGATCTTCAACAGGACAACCGGCTCTGGTCGATTCCCGGCATCGTCAACGTCCTGCAATTCAACCGCGTCGAAGGACTCGCACTGCGCCTGCCCTACGCCGCTGAAGACAAAGAAGGAACAATACGCAGGTGGGAAGCCGCGCTCGGTTACGGTTTCCTCGACCGACGCTTCAAGGGATCGGCGCTCGGCCGCTTCGAAGTCGGGGGACGCGAACCGGCGTTCCTCACGATCGCAGCATACAGCGGACTCAGTACCCTGTTCCGCGATGCGCAGCTCTACAGCGATGCGCTGATCTCGCTCGCTGCGGTTTTCGACCGCTATGACGGACGCGACTATTTCTACCGGAGCGGCGCTTCGGTGCAGTGGGAGACACATGTGCTGCCACGGTTGGAAGTGGGGATGGGAGCAGGCTGGACGGACTACGGTTCCGCCGAAAAACACTCCGACTGGAGTCTCCTGCGGAAAGGTGTGTATCGGGACAACGCGGCCGTCAACGATGGATCAATGCTCTCGGCTCGCATCTCGCTCACCGGCGATTTCCGCACGCGCATGCTCGTCGCCGGCAGAGTCTCGCGTCCCGAACGCAAACCCTCCCAGCTCATTCCCACCCTGGCGCTCGAGTATCAACGCATGGAACTGGATGCCGGGTCGTGGGATCTGTTCATTCCGCAGTTCTCGCTTTCCAACGATGTGGATTTCGGCGTGTACGGAACCACCGAATACCGCATCGAAGGTGCGCGCGCGACAAATCGCCTGCCTGTCCAATCGCTGCTCACCCTGCGAGGCAGCGAGATCGGACTCACTACGCCCTTCCGCTTCCGCACCGCCGATATCGGGGAGTTCGGAGGCGACGAACACGCTGCCGTTTTTCTCGATCACAATTTCGGCAGACTGCCGCTACTGTGGATGGGACTGCCGAAGGGAACGTTTTTCGCCACGGAAATGTGGGAACTGCGTCTCTTCCTCGCGGCGGGCTGGACACGCATGCGTCCGGCAACCAGAGATCTGCTCACGTGGGACATGAAGGAAGCCAGGCTCCCCCTCGTCGAAGCAGGCATCGCCCTGAACCGTCTCTTCGGAATTCTGCGCCTGGACTTCGGCCATCGCATCACGCACCTCGGCGAAGGCGGGGACTGGTTCCTGGGGATTTCGATAGAGGAATAGCGCGCCCCGCTCCGATCCATGTTCCCCACAGACACTCCTTCGCGTGTCGGCGGGAAGGTCGAAACGCAGCCCGACACTGTGACCACGGGGGATTTCCGCCACAGGCTGTGGCAGAATTTTGGCTGTCCTGCAGGGCGGAAATCCATCCCCATGATAATAACTCTTGACTCTGTAGTATGGTACGGTGTGTATATTGTGGAAGTACAGCTGCGACTGCAGTACGGATATGGCTGCGACAGGAAATCGAAGAACGGTCGAAGAGGCGATACATGAAACAGATGATGATTGGAGCACTGGCGAAGCGCAGCGGTGTCGGGGTGGAGACGATTCGTTTTTATGAGCGGGAGGGCTTGCTTCCACAGCCGGAACGGAGGCCTTCCGGTTACCGACTGTATCCGGACGAGGCGGTCGATCACGTGCGTTTCATTCGGCAGGCCAAGGAGTTGGGTTTTTTATTGAAGGAGATTCGCGAACTGCTGGATCTCCGAGTGGATGGGAAACGGACCTGCAGCGATGTGCGCTCGATGGCGGAAGCGAAAATTGCGGACATCACGAAGAAGATGGACATGCTGCAGCGAATGCGCACGACGCTCGACGAGCTGGTCGAGGCGTGTGATCGCAATGTAGAAACCGACGCCTGTCCTATACTACAGGCGATCGCACGGGAGGATCACACATGAAACAAACCATGGATAAAGGGATGATCGGTGCGGGCGTACTCTCCGCACTCGCAGCGTCGCTGTGCTGTATCACTCCCGTGCTGGCCTTGCTTTCCGGTGTCAGCGGACTGGCATCCACCTTCTCCTGGCTCGATCCGCTGCGTCCGTGGCTGATTGCACTCAGTGTTGGACTGCTGGGCTTCGCCTGGTATCAGAAACTCCGGCCGCGCTCCGCCTCTGAGGTGGAATGTGCGTGTGAGGACGAAGGGAAAACGCCGTTTCTGCAGGGCAGGACCTTTCTCGGCATCGTGACTGTCGCGGCGGTCGTGATGATGGCCTTTCCCTGGTATGGCAGCGTTTTCTATCCGGAGAAGCGGACGCAAACGGTGGTCGTTCCGTCGGATCAGGTCAAAACCATGGCCTATGAAATCGAGGGCATGACCTGCGCAACCTGCGAAGACCATGTTCGCAGCGGTATTGAGGAAGTAGAGGGTGTCATCGATGTCACGGCCGATTATCGAACCGGACGGACGGTGCTGCGTTACGTGCGGGACCGGACAGAACTCGCGGCAGTGCGCCGTGCCATCACAGCAGCAGGATACACGGTGATACATAAGGAGGAAATTCATTGAGTGAGCTGACACAGCGCGACAACATTTCAACGCGAGGCGAAGAGCAGCATTACGACCTCATCGTCATCGGCGGAGGATCCGCGGGCTTCGCGGCGGCCATCGAGGGACATGAGCGGGAGAGGAGCGTGCTGATGGTCAATGCCGGACCCATCGGCGGCACTTGCGTCAATGTCGGCTGCGTTCCCTCCAAAACCCTGATCCGCGCAGCCCAGGCATTGCATCATGGACGACAGCACGCGTTCGACGGCATCACAATGACGACGGGTGCGGTTGATTTCGCCGCCATCATCAGGCAGAAGGACGAACTCGTCGCGCAGCTGCGACAGACGAAGTACGTGGATGTGCTGCGCGCCTACAACCGGGTCACACTGATAGAGGGCGTGGCCAGACTGTTGTCCCCGGACACGGTCAGGGTCAACGATCAGGACTACTCGGCATCACGTATTCTCATCGCCACGGGTTCCCGTCCCTGGCAACCGGATATTCCCGGTCTTGCGGAAAGTGACGCGCTCGACAGCACTTCGGCGTTCGCGCTGACGCGTCTGCCCGCATCCATGATCGTGCTTGGCGGACGATATGTCGCGCTGGAAACCGCTCAGCTGTTTTCGCGTCTCGGCTGCAGCGTGACCGTACTTCAGCGCAGCGACCGCATACTGCCCGACGAGGACGCCGCGCTGACCGAGGCATTGACCGGCTATCTCCGTGCGGAAGGATTGCGCATTGAGACCGGGGTGCAGATCCGTGACATCAGATCCGATTCCGGGGGAGTCCATGTCCGTGCACGCATCGGTGCGGTGGAGCAGACGTACTCCGCGGAACGCATTCTATGCGCCACTGGCAGACGAGCCAATACCGGGCAGCTCGGATTGAAGGATGTCGGCGTGCAGCTCTCCACGCGGGGTGACATCGTGGTTGACGCGCACCTGCAGTCCACCGTCCCGGGAATATTCGCCGCGGGCGACGTCATCGGCGATCCTGCATACGTCTACACGGCAGCCTACGAGGGACGCCTGGCCGCGGCCAACGCGCTGTCGACAGCGCAGCAGAAGGCCGATTATCGGGCGCTGCCATGGGTCGTCTTCACCGACCCGCAGATCGCCGGAGTCGGGATGAATGCGCGGGAAGCGGCACGTGCAGGAATCGAGGTGGACGTCGCGAGAATAGACCTCGAGAACGTGCCGCGCGCGCTGGCGGCGAGGGATACCCGCGGGTACATCACCCTGATCCGACGCAGCAATACCGATCAGCTGCTCGGGGCACGCATACTCGCCCCGGAAGGTGGCGAACAGATCATGGAGGCCGCACTCGCGATCCGCCATGATATCGGTGTGACCGAACTCGCCGCGGCCTTCCATCCCTACCTGACACAGGCCGAAGGCATCAAGCTCTGCGCCCAAATGTTCCACAAGGACGTCACCACACTGTCCTGCTGCGCAACGTAGAGCCGGATCCATTTCTCGGGAACGTGCTTTTTCACCGTACGCTATTGCGATAGATTCTTGAACTCAAGTGGTTTTCGTCGGCTGGCGTCCACAACAGATTCTCCCCTTCTGAATATCCTTTCGATACTTCCTGTAGTCCTCTGCGCGGGACGGCTTCCCGAATGTGCATTCGAGAATGGCAATACCGGAATCGAAGGAATAGACGATGCGGCCGGAAGCACCGAGGGGAATGCTGTAGAAAGTACGGCCCCGGCTGCTGCCGATCGGTTTTCTCGGCTCCTGACGTGTGATACTCTCTGCAGCGTCGCTAAAGGTGCGCCGACAGTCGTCCGGTAGCTCCTTCAGGTCACTCCGCCATCAGGAAGTGACGGCCATCGCGGTAGATGGGACCTCGCGTCGGAGCGTGCCTATCACCTCGTGCTCATACTGCGCGGCTTTTGGGATGCTCCGCGCGCGAAGGCCGAGGAGTACCTTCGTGCTTTTTGCTCTTCTCGGCAACCTCATCACAATGATTTATCTCATCGCTGGCAAGCTGAAACTGCCGCCACCCATATGAATCGACGCAGAACCAATGAAAATAGGCGTTTCCGTGGAGTTTTTTAGCAAGCTGTTAGATCATCCTGCTTTAAAGGAATAACACATCATACAGTAGATAAAGAACAAGACCGCTCCAACCAACACCTTGATTGACAGATTGGACTTGCGCTGCGTTCTTATGCCCTCTAAACGCGCGATTAGTTAACATCATACTAACACTTACAATAAGCCAAATAGCACAAGTGAGTGTTTTGCCTACACCGCACTCCTGCGATAGTAGATAATAATATGATACTACTGTGCCAGCTGAGGCCACAAATAAAGCGATATTTAGGTACCACGTCTTGTACCGGATACTAACAATAAGTATTCCGATAAAAAACACCAACGATACGACAAATATCAGCATCATGTTCTGCGCCTCTCCTATAAGCATAATTCGTATGCGTGTAATTAGTCAGCGCAATATAAGAAGGGGAAGCTTCCACCCACGGACGCTTTCCACCCGCAGCTGCGCGGCAACATCTCCCCCTCAATTCACCAGCACGCTCAGTCCGAGCAGCAGCACCTGGTCGACGGTGAGGTCGAAGGGGAAGCGGCCGTCGGCATAGGTGAGGTAGAGGTTGTTCGGCAGATGTATTCTGAGCGTGTGCATGGAAAAGCGGTCGAGGTCGGCGTCCCTGACGGCGTCCGAGGGAGCGGTTTCGTAGTAATACCTGCCGAGGAATTCCACCTTCTTTATCAGCTCCGTGTCCATGATCCATTGCACGAACAGCTCCACGTCCACACGCTGATAGTCGCCGGGCGCGGCACCTGCGAGCGCCTCCTTCCGCAGCGGATCGGCGACCGGGTGCACGTTGCCGAAGACGGCATTGACGCCGAAGGATGAGCCGCGGTCGCCGATGGCGTACACGCAGCCGAGCTTGCCGGCGTACAGGAACTGCTTGCGCGTGAAGCGCTGGTTGCTTTCCATCGACGCCTGCACGCCGCCGCGGAGGATGAAATTCTCGGAGGGAAACCACTGCAGGTAGCCCTCGGCACGGGATTCGATGAGGTTGAGCGGATTCGGTTTTCCCTCCGGGACGATGGTACCGCTGCTGCGCACCTTGATATGCGCGGTGCTGAGCGCCTCCTCGTCGAACATCCACCGCAGGGGTTCGTACGCGAAGTCGTAATGCAGTCCGAGCACGGTCGGACTCTCGTCGGTCTCGGTGATGAGCTGGGGACTGACGGTGAAGTCCCAGTCCTTCCCCTGCGCGTTGAGGCAGCCCGACGCCGCAAGCAGCGCGGCACAGACGATTAGCAGTTTTTTCATCGTTCCACCTCCCTTCTACTCGTCCGGGAAATGCACATTGTCGTCGACGCAGGCGGCGATGTCGACCAGTTGCTTCTCGCCGTCCGCCAGGATGTCCCCCAGCGCCAGTATAAGCTTTCCCTTTGACTTCCCCTCTTCATAAGACACCTGGTATTTTTTGAGCAGGTGCTTGATGAACTTCCGAGCCATGAGCATGGCAAGCATTTCCGTGATGTCGCTGCCCGGAAGCGTGGGGTAGAACATCAGGTCGCCGACCCTGAAGCTCCCCGCCTCGTCGAACGGCACGTCCTTCGCCTCGAACTGGTCGAGCATGTCATCGTCCTCGAGTATCGCGTACGTCGCCGTACACGACAGGTTCTTTCGCCACTGATAATCCTCAGGCATGATGCTTCTCCTCTGGTGAAACAGGTGAACACACGGATAATGGACATGCCGGCAGCGGACATGCGCGCACGCGTACGTCCCGGCGCCGAAAGGCGTCCCGCGTACTTTCATGTGTGAGGGCTATTGATGAACGTGCACAATATCCGGAATCGACGGACGGAACGCAAGAGTGAACGCGGAAAGGCGGGCGGAATGCAGTCCCCGGGGAGTGTCATTGACTGCAATACCGGGCGGGGGTTATGTTTGATTCCGCACTGTTCCACCGCCCCGGAGTGTTGTTGTCCATATTCGGCACGGTTCTCACCCTCACGATCACCCTCCTGCACCTGTACGTGTTTCTCCGCCTGCGCGCCTGGCTGCCGCCGGAACGCAACCGCATCCGTCGCCTGCTCCTGATCACCGGTGCGCTGTCGTGGAGCCTGTTCCTCCTCGGTCGCTTCTTCGGGGGGAAATCCCACGGCATGCTGACCGTGGCGCTCGAAGTGATCGGCATGCAGGTGCTGGGCAGCATCTTCCTGCTCGCCGTGGCAGTGCTCGCCGTGGATCTGCTCACCGGCTTCGGACGACTGTTCCGTCGGCGGCGTGCGGCGCTGCGCATCGCGGGACTCTGCCTCGGCCTCGGCCTGGTCGTCGTCGCCCACGTACAGGGACTGCGTGCGTCCGTCGTCGAGCGCTACGAAGTGACGGTCGAACGCCTGCCCGCGGCAGCGGACGGCATGCGCGTCGCGATGCTGGCCGACCTGCATCTCGGGGAAATGATGCTGGAAAACGCATGGCTGGAAGCGCGTGTGGCACAGGTCCGCGCCCTGCAGCCGGACCTTGTCGTGCTCGTCGGGGACATCTTCGAACACGCAGCGGATACGACCGCTACCGTACCCGTACTGCGCCGCCTCTACGCCCCGCACGGCGTCTGGGCGGTGCGCGGCAACCACGACCGCCGACGGGAGGACCGCACGGACGTCGCCAGAAAGATTTACGCGGCGGCCGGCATTCCCCTGCTCGAAAACCGCCGTGTGCAGCTGCGCGAGGGACTGCTGCTGTCCGGCATTGACGACCTGACATCCTCACGACGCAACGAGGGAGAAGGCGAACGGAATCTGCGCCGCGCACTTTCCGCGCTTCCCGATGCGGCCACGATACATCTCTCCCACACCCCGTGGCTGGCGGAGCAGGCCGCCGCGGCGGGCGTCGACCTGATGCTCTCCGGCCACACGCACGCCGGACAGCTCTGGCCGTTCAGCTATTTTGTACGCGGACGCTATCCCTTCATCAGCGGACGCTACGCGGTCGATGACATGACGCTCATCGTCTCCCGCGGCACCGGAAGCTGGGGTCCGCGCATGCGCCTCTGGCAGCCCGGCGAAATCACGCTCATCACGCTGCGTTCTCCGCGACTTCACCATCCCTGAATCTCCACTGCATCTTTTTATTATTCATTTTTTCCTTATTTTCTATTCTCATTCCTCTGCATTGCATGTGCATAATACTGCATAA
>JAVVFP010000128.1:0-7697 GCA_032250495.1 Bacteroidota bacterium
GCGACGCGCTGTTGCGCTGCTTCGCAGCGCGCGGGCGTGCCTTCGGCACGCGGGGGTCCCGCTTCGCGGGACGCGGGAGCGTTCTGCGCGGCGGGCGACAAAAAAACGGCCCCTCGCGATGCGGGGGCCGCTGTGGACAGGGACGGAATTGAACCGCCGACACATGGATTTTCAGTCCATTGCTCTACCAACTGAGCTACCTGTCCATTGACAGAGTATCAAATATACGCCTGTCCGGTTGGAAAAGTCAAGTTTTTGGCGCGGGAAAGGGGACGCGTTCAGGGGATGCGCTCAATGTCGCCGGAGCTGCTGCTGTGCGCCTCGACATCCGGGTTGCCGCGGAAGCGCACGGATCCGCTGCTGCTCGTGGAGGCGCGCAGCTTATCGACTGCCCATACGCGGATATCGCCGGAGCTGCTCGTGCGCACGGTGGCGCGCTGACTGCGGATTCCGGCCGCGTCATAATCGCCGCTGCTGCTCACGCGCACTTCCTGCTGCTCGACGCTTCCGTCCCTGATCGTGACATCGCCGGAGCTGCTGAGCCGCGCTTCCAGCGACTGTGCCTGCAGCATGACGATGCGCACGTCACCGGAACTGCTGCTGCCGACCTGCACGTCGGTGGCGTCGATGTCGCGTACGGTGATGTCCCCGGAACTGCTGCTGTGCACTTCCACGATTTCACCGACGCAGTCCTTCGCGGTGATATCACCGGAGCTGCTGGCACGCAGCAGTTCGAGCGAGGTCGTGATCAGGTGATAGCGCACATCCTTGCGCGGACGGATGCTGATGCCGTCTTCCGTATCGATGCGGAGCACACCGTCTTCGACCCTTGTGGTGAAATACTTGAGCAGATTGTCGTCGGCTTCGATGAGCAGTTCGTCGCGATCTCCCTTTTCCACACGCAGGTCACCGATCGTCGCCAGGTGCACGCCGCGCAGGGCCGAGAAGCTGCGCACGTCCTTCGCGGGTGTGCCCGAGCCCGCGACGCCTTCGCCCAGGAAGAGCAGTCCGTCCTCGGCCGCGTTGCAGCCGAAGGTGATCACGGCCACGAGACTCAGCGTAATTGTTGAAAGGATATTCATTACGTATCTCCGTATTTCATGGTGTCCAGTTATTGTCCGCGGGATTTGCGTCGGGAATCCACGGGGCCCCGATGCGCACGGCGGTGATCGGTGCCTCGTGATCGATGCGGAAGCGCAGTTCGCTGCCTCCTTCCTTCCAGGTTTCCGCGGTCTTGATCACGTTCTTCGTTTCCCCGCCCTGCAGTGTGATCTGCATGTGCACAGGTACGGGCATGCTCCCCACCCTGCGCACGATGACGGTCGACATCGCCCCGTCGCGCTCGACGCCCTCGATGGCGAGATCAGGGACGCCGGGTTCGAAGAACCACGGCTTCCAGAACCAGTGCAGGCTCTGTCCCGCCGCGTGGTCAAAGGTGTGGAAGAAATCCCAGGGCAGGGGATGCTTCCCCTCCCAGCGCGTGATGAATGTGCGCAGTGCCGTGTCAAACACCTCCTCTCCGAGCAGTTCGCGCAGTACGGCGAAGGCCAGCGCGGGCTTCAGATAGGCGATGATCTGCAGGTCGTCGCCCGCCGATGCGGTGGAGGGCAGCATCATCGGGTAGTCGTGCTCGCTGCCTGCGAAACGCTCGTACGTCCGCGCCGCGCGTATCATGTGATCGTAATCCGAAAGCCGCTTCTGCACGTCGACGGGGAGGAAATAGGCCATGCCTTCGTCCATCCACGCGTAGCGCGTTTCGTCGGTGCCCACCATGAAGGGAAAATAACTGTGCGCGATTTCATGCGCGTGCACGTACACGTTGAGTATGCGGTTGGGAAATTCACCGTCGTTGACGATCATGGGAAATTCCATGCCGTAATGCCCGTTGAACACGGTGATGCCAGGGTACGGGAAGGGGACGCCCGGACGCGCGGCGGACATCATGCGCACGGCCACGCCGCCCTCTTCCGCCACGCTTTGAAAAGAGGCCGCGAGGGGATCGTAGGCTGCGTCGACGAAGATGCGCCGCGTGCCGACGCGCGCGCCGATACCGTCCCAGCGATACCCGCGCGCCATGCCGAAAGCGAAGTCCGGCAGTTGCGTTCCGGCGTACACCCAGCGGGTGCGGCCCTCGTCGGCGATGAATGCGGACTGCGCCTTCGCCTCCGCCTCGTTGACGATGCGCACGACGGTGTCACTGCGCAGCGCCGTGCGGTAGCGGTCGAGTACGGGTGCGCGCAGTACTTCTTCCGCGTTCGCGAGCATGCCCGTGGCCCAGACGCCGTACCCTTCCGGCACGTCGATCACCACGCGATAGTCGCCATAGTCATTGTAGAATTCGTGCTCGCCGTTGTAGGAATGCGTATCCCATCCCCGCACATCGTCATACACCGCGACTTTCGGATACCAGTAGGCGAGGAACAGAGCACCGTTCTCGTACGTCCCCATGCGGGGATTGCCGCCTCCTTCACCGGTATTGACCGGGATGGTGAAATCCCACTGCACGTCCATTTCCACCTGTCCGCCGGGTGTGAGCGGCGCGGGCAGTGTCACCACGCAGTTCGCGCCTTCGATGCGTGCTTCACCGGCATCGGGAAGGAAGGTGCGTTCGGTGCCGTCGACGCGCAGCTGTCCGATGCGCATGCCTTCGGTGACGGCGCGCTCGCCGAGCGGAAACAGTCGCGCCGCGCCGCTGCGATTCATGTTCTGATGCAACTTGAGCAGCACGTGGCGCAGCGTGTCGGGACTGTTATTATAGTAAGTAATGTCGGCCTCGCCGCTGCAGAGCCTCGTGGCGGGATTGACACGCACGCGCAGCTCGTAGTCCGCCCCGTTCTGCCAGTAGCCGTCACCGGGCGCGCCCGACATCGACCGGCTTCCACGCTCGTAGGCCCGCCGTATCTCCCGCGGCATGTACAGTTCGTCGCCTCCGCCCGTGGCGGCAGCACCGGTCGCGGCAGCACCGGTCGCGGCAGCACCGGTCGCGGCAGCACCCGTCGCGGCAGCACCCGTCGCGGCAGCACCCGTCGCGGCAGCACCGGTGGCATACGCGCTGAGGACGATAAGAAGTGCCGTGATGTATCGCAGAGAGTTCATTTTCACCCCGCAGCTGTGAATGGACTGACGGACATCCTCGTCCGCAGACGAAGGTCCATGAGCAGTACAACGGAAGAGTCGGGAAATTGTTGCAGGTCCGTCCCGCGTCAGTACGGGGCGGGCACATCGAAGTCGATGCCGGTGACCTGGAAGCGCGCATAGGGAAAATCCCCGTCCTCGAGTTCCCAGGTCACCTCGACGTCATGCGGCAGCCGCATGCCGTCGACTTCGCGGTAGTTGCGATACGCGCCTTTCCACACGGTGCGCACCTGCTTTCCGTCCACCTCGCGAAACCTGTCCTGCGAGGTGAAGGCTGTGATTTCTCCCGTATCGCCCACCGTGAAGCGTCCCGTCACCGTCTCCCCTGCATGCGCGAGTACCGCTTCCACGGTATGATCGTCGACGGCTATCCACTGCAGTCCCTCCACCGCACGAAAAGCGGTGGGAAACCAGGGCATTTCCGCCAGGTAACGCAGCAGGGAGGAGCGGTCCATTTCCGCACCCGTGCTGCATCCCAGTGTCACCGCGCCACGCAGGCGAATGAGCATCTCTCCCCGCCCGCCGATATACTTGTCCCGCGCCCGCACCCAGGCGAGCGGATTCGGCCGCACGACACCCGTCCATACAAAACCCGGTGCCGAGGCATGGAAGTATTCTTCGCCGCGTATGGCCAGCCAGTCCGCGTCCGGCTGCAGACGGAAGGTCCCTCCGTGCCGCAGACGTACGAAGCCCGCGTTGCCTCTTCCCTCATCGATGGCGAAGGAGAGGTAGCGTCGCAGCGGCGCGGGCAGATCGTCCGCTTGGGCGACGCTATCGGGTTCCACCGGACTCCCCTCGGCCAGCTCGCGCACTTCGTTCCATATCATGCTGTGCATGCCGTGGCTCTGCACATAGAAATAGAGAAGCGCGCCGATGACGGGTATCAGTATGATAAGTGCGATGTACATGGGACTCCGGAAGTTATGGAACGAAAGTTCGGTGCGACGGCACATGGAAACGAACGCAGGCGATTCTCTTCTTGTGGGAGTGCGTTACGTTGCGGCGCAATACGTCATACCCGATGCGGTACATGTCGCGTACGCGCAGCGTGGCGGACGAGAGGTCGTGGCGCATGTCGTCTCCGTTCGGTGATTACAGGATAAAAAGATGGGGAAAAATGCCTCTGAAGGCAAGCGGGAGATGCCGGCGGGCATGGAATCGGGGAATGAAATATATTCCCCTGTGTCTCTTCCCCGGGAAACCGGAAATCCTGCGCCACACTATCAACAAAGCGGAGCCCGCATGCCACACGTCATCATCCTCGTCCTGCTCGCCCTGCTGTCCACCCCTGTCCTGCAGGCGCGCATCCTCCCCGTCGGACCCGGCGAATACGCCACGCTCGAGGCCGCGGCCGCGGAGGCGCAGCCCGGAGACACCATCATGTTCCGCGCCGGCACACACGCGGGCGGGGCGTGGGTATCGGAGCTGCGGGGCACGGCACAACAATGGATCACCATCATGGGAGATCCGACGGGGGAAACCCTGATCTCCGGGGGCAGCAATGCTTTCCAGATCAGTGATCCGGCCTACCTGCGCATCAGCGGACTGCTGTTCGACGGACAGACCGGCAACGGCGTAAACATCGACGACGGCGGAAGCTACGACACCCCTGCCATGCACATCGTCATCGAGCGCTGCACCTGGCGCGGCATCAACGCGACGGGCAACAACGACATGCTCAAGATGTCAGGGGTGGACAATTTCATCGTGCGCGACTGCGTGTTCCGCAACGGGTCACCGGGAGGCAGCATGATAGATATGGTGGGATGCCATGACGGCAGCTTCGAACGCAACCGCTTCGAGAACGGCGGCTCCAACTGCATACAGGCGAAAGGCGGCACGCGCCGCATACGCATCACGAGGAATCTCTTCCTCGGCGGGGGACAGCGCGCGATAAACATCGGCGGATCCACCGGACTCGCCTACTTCCGTCCCCAGGATGCCGATTACGAGGCGATGCACATCTCGGTGTTCGCCAACATCTTCACCGGCGCCGTGGCGCCGATCGCCTACGTGGGCGCAGTGTACTGCGAGGTGTTCAACAACACGATGTACCTGCCGGAAAAATGGGCCGTGCGCATTCTGCAGGAAAACACGCACGTGCGCTTCCAGCCGTGCGGCATGAACACCTTTGTCAACAACCTGGTTTACCTGGACAATCGGGCCGCCGCGCCGAGCTTCAACATCGGTCCCGACACCCGGCCGGAAACTTTCGTGCTCATGAACAACCTCTGGTTCAACGCGGAGAACGCGAACTGGTCCGGGCCGAACGCGCCGGTGACGGACATGCACATGATACTCGGGGAGGATCCGCGGCTGGCGGCGCCCGCGCTGCGGGACGGCGATTTCACTCCGCGCACGGGCTCACCGGCCATCGGTGCGGGAACGGGGCATACGGAGCAGATCCTGGATTTCCGCGGACATCTTTTCCGCAGTCCGCCCTCCATTGGCGCCGTCGAAGGTGACACGACGACGCAATACGCGCATGCGCCGTCACTCCCCCGTTCCCTGCGCATGCAAGTTTCCCCGCACCCCGTACGCGGCGACGCGCGCCTGCGCATCGCGGGACGCGAGGGGACGCGCGTACAGCTTCGGCTTTACGATCTTCGCGGACGACGCGTCCCAGGCACCGATTTCACCGTGCTGCTTCGGAACGGCGTCGCAGAACTTCCGCTCTCGCTCGGCGAGCGGGCGCCGGGGTGGTATGTCATTATCGCGGATGCGGAGGGAAGGAGCAACGTGCAAACGCTGCTGCTCGTGCCATAGACGAGAGGCGCTGCAGTGTCAGAACGGGAGGGGCTGCAGTACGGGGACGGGACGCGGGCTGAGCCTTTTTTCATACAGCAGCTTCTGTCCCTGCTGTGAACTCTCCACACCGACACGCGTGTATCCTTCCTCTTCCAGGAAGGCATAGATGGGCTCTTCGTCGAGGGGCGCACGCAGCTCGATGCGCCGGTACCCGCGTTCGAACAGATAGCATTCCTGTTCCTCGAGCAGCGTGCGCGCGATACCGCAGCGACGATACTCGGGGAGCACACCACCCAGGCAGCTGAAAAATCTTTTTTCCCCGACCGCATATCCGACGGCGCATGCCGCCGGACGCCCGTTCGCTTCCGCGATGAGACAGAATGGCGCATGGCCGTTGCATTCGGCCTTAAGCGCGTCGAACGACGGCAGCGGCTGCAGTTCGGGCATGCGGATAAGCAGGTCGTAGGCTTCGCACAGTGCACCGGTGCGCACACGCAGCGCGTAGCGAAGACGGCGGGTTCGGTGTACATTCGATCCAGAAACTGGTTGCATAATTCTCCTCTGCGGCGGTCAGGAAATCCACACGATGACATGTCCCGTGACCCTCCACTGATCACCATGCTTCATCAGGGTGGTGCATATACCCATGCCGGCGAGAAAGGCCGGAGTATTGGACGCGTATACCAGCGCCGTGTTCCCATCGGCGGAAAATCCAACCCGTGAGAGCGTCAGGTGTCCCTGCGCGCCGGGGTAGCGTCGGTAAAATTCCTCATAGCCTCCGGTAGTGAGGATGTGCTGGAAAGTGCTGTCCGCGATGAGCCTGTAATCGAGGTCTATCGTCAACGCCCGGCGAAGCGCCACGGAGGGACCGTTGCGCGCCACATACGCGTCGATCAGCGCATCACTGACCTGTAACTGGTCACGGACAAAGCTGCGGCTGTTATCGTCCGACAGATCGTACGGTTCGGTCATGTCGCGGATGACCACAACCTCGGTTTCATCGAAAATGTACAGCGAATCGATAAGCGCCGAATATACCGCGTACTCGTCATCACCGCCCGTGGGGGGCGTCGGCGCCGCCGGATCTTCCACACAACCTGCGAATCCGATCGCAAACAGGATGCAGCATGTAATCAGATATTTCATGGTTGTACCTCCGTGCCTGTCCACCGTTCTCCGGTCGAAAACGGGATGAACGCGATTAAGCAATTATTTCAGGCTTCATCGAATAGACACAGAAACGCATCGATGGTCACGAAAACACCCCGGATTTCTTATCCCCCGTACCCGCAGTCCTAAAAACAGCCGTTTTCACTCCATACTACAATTTTAATACACCCTAACTTTTAATTTTAACATACCCTAAAATACTGTGAGGGGAGGCAAAACCACCCGCTGTGCGGCATTTTCCGGAATCAGGCGGGTCTGCGCAGTCCCTTGAGCAGGGTACGGAGGGGATTTTCCCCTGCGAAGGCAGCCGCGGTGGCGAAAAGTGTGCGCAGGGACATTGCCGGTTCGTTCGCGACGGCGTAGACGGTTTCCCACCGCGCCGGGTGGAACTTGGCCTTGAAATCGTCGAGGCCTTCGAAATTGTAAAAACGACGTCCCCAGGCACGCACGGCGGAGAGCACGGCGCGCAGCCACGGGGGATTGGCTTCGTCGCGAAGGGGGGCATGGCGGGATATGGGGGAGAGGCCCAGCGTCACGTACTCGCTGCCGGCGTCGGCCATGGCGCGCACCGCCGCATCGATGAGCAGCTCGGCGGTGCCAATCGCTGCCAAACTTCCGCGCACGAGTTGTTCGATCAGCCAGCC
>JAVVFP010000129.1:0-7679 GCA_032250495.1 Bacteroidota bacterium
CAGCACCCAGATATCCCCTTCCGTCTGCCGGATGTATTCGAGAGAACCCACCTTGATGCCGTGGTAAATGCCCAGGATGAATAGTATCAGCACCACGCAGAGCGCGATGCCCGATAGGGTCAGCAGCAGGCGGACGGGATGAGCGGTGAGAACGCGCCAGGCATACATGATTCACACTCCGTTTGCGTTTTGTGTATCCGCCGTCACGGGAGACGGCGCTGCTTTCACCCATAACTTCGCGCTTCGCCGGTGGCGCCGTGTCACGTCCGTGTCATGCTTCTGTCATTTCCTCCGCCCGTTCGTTGCGAATTCCCCATCGGGGCAGTATCATGCGCAAAGCAAGTCCACGAAACACACGCACACGTACGCGAAGGAAAGGAAGTCCGATGATAGCAGCATTGCGGAGAAAAATGAATCCGTCCTGCTACCAGGGTGCCGGACGCAGGGGCCAGTATTTCGAGGGATGGTATTACAAGCTGGTCGCGCGCGACGGCAGCCGGGCACTGGCCATCATCCCGGGCGTCTTCAACGATCCCGACGGAAACGAAGGGCATGCCTTCATACAGGTGTTCGACGGCAGCAGCAACGAGACACACTACATTCCCTTCCCACACACGGCATTTTCTGCGAATGACGGGGTGTTCGACATCACCGTCGGCGACAGCCGCTTCACCACGCAGGGCATCGAACTCGATATCCGGGACACGCAGTGCGCACTCACCGGCACGCTGCGTTTCTCAGCACTCTCCCCCTGGCCGTGCAGCCTGCTTTCCCCGGGCATCATGGGCTGGTATTCCTGGGTCCCCTTCATGGAATGCTACCACGGCGTGGTCAGCCTCGATCACGGGATAGAGGGTCAGCTGATGCTGAACGGGAGAACAATCGAGTTCACCGGCGGCAGGGGCTATACCGAGAAGGACTGGGGCCGGTCATTCCCCGAAGCATGGATCTGGTGCCAGTGCAATCATTTCTCCACACCGGGCAGCAGCCTGACCGGTTCGGTCGCGATCATACCCTGGATACGGCATCCGTTTCCTGGCTATATTTTTGGTCTCCTCCACGAAGGCACGCTGCACCGTTTCACGACCTATACCGGCGCGAAACTCGAAGAGTTCGCCGTCGACGACGCGGAGGTGTCCTGCGTTCTCACTCAGAAAGCGAAGACACTCGAGCTCACGGCCACGCGCACGACGGGCGGAACGCTGCGCGCACCGACGCTCAACGGAATGACGCATGAGATTTCCGAATCCATGTCGTCGACGGTGCACGTGCTGCTCAGCGAGCGCCGCGGCGGACGTTCCACCGTGCTCATGCGCGACACCGGCCGCCACGCAGGCTTCGAGGTGGCAGGCGACATGCGGCGGCTCCTGACCATGCATCGGCAGGATGGCACTCAGCGACACGTTCACAACGAGAAGGAATAGCATGACAGCTCCGCACCCCGGCTTCGCGAAAATGACCCGTCTCCCCTTCCTCTCTTCCATTCTGAGTCCCCTGCTCGCGGGCTCGCTGCTGGCCGTGCTGATCAGCGGCGTCTTCGAGGTAGTGAATTTCATCGTCGTCATGGCCATGGGTATCGCACTCCACATCGCGACCAACGTGTACAACGACATATACGACACGCTGCAGGGTACGGATCGCATCAACACGCACCGGAATGAATTCAGCGGCGGATCAGGCGTGCTGCTCGACCGTCCTGACCTGCTCCCCGCCATGTATCGCATCGCGCGCATCGCGCTGGTGGTCGCGCTGCTCGCCGCGGCCGCGCTCTTCATCCGTGTCGATCCGTCCCTGCGCGTACACGTCGTCGTCCTCTACGCCCTCTCCGCGTTTTTCAGCAAGTATTACACCGCGGCCCCGGTCAAGCTCGCCTACCGCGGATGGGGCGAAGTGTCGGTGTGCTTCGCTTTCGGTCCCATGGCCATACTGATCGCAGCGGTCAGCCAGAACGTCGGCTTCCACCCCGCAGTGATCGCCGCGATGCCGCTGACGGGTATCAGCACGCTTTCAATTCTGATTATCGGGCAGATGATCGACCGCGACGCGGACCGCGACACCGGGAAGTGGGGTATCGCCGTGCGAAGCGGGAGAAAAGCCGCCGCGCTTCTCTACGCCGCGGTGCAGCTGCTGCTCTGCGCGAACATCATCGTCCTGGCTCTCGTCACTCCCGCCGGCGGATGGCCTGTCCTGCTGCCGCTGCTCCCCTGCCTCCTCCTGCTCCCGCGTATCATCCCCGGGCTGCTCCGGCAGAGCGACGACACTGCGGCGCTCAAAGAGCTCGCAGGACGAAATGTGCAGTTGCACCTGCTGTTTTCCGCCACACTCTCCATCGGCATCGGGGCGGCGCTGCTGCTCTGACACCGCCGGACGGCGCCCGCTGTCCACACGATCTCGCTCTTCCGGCTTCCGGCAATGGGTTCCGCCTCCGGGGCCCTGTGCAAGGTTCCGGCAGAGGGTTCCGGCTTGACTCTGTGCGGACAATTTGTGATAATGCAATGCAACGTTTCCCAACGACAGTTTTTCACAGACGCATCGCGAGAAAGTCCCGAGGACTTGCATGGCGCATGAGCTCAAGTTTCAGGATAAAGGGAGGTATCTCCGTGTTGAACTTCGGGGTGCCCGTTCCCCGACACGGGAGGGGGCGCTGCTGATCGAAACCTGGTCCACGATCGCCGCGTACTGCATCGAGCACGGACACAGTCGTATACTGGGTGTCGTCCATCTCAAGGAAGCGCTCAACCCGATGGCCGCCTATGAGGTGGCGCATGCCCCGCACCTGTTCGGTTGGAAACACGCCTTTCGGCTCGCCCTCGTGTACCCCGAACCCGAGGTGTTCGAGAGCAATCGCCTCACCGAGACCATACTCACCAACCGCGGTTACCAGATCAGGGTGTTCTCCGAAGAGGAAGAAGCCCTCCGCTGGCTGATGAAGTGAGCACCGGGCTTCGCTTCCCAACGACCGGGCAGGACTGGAACCCGGGCTGCACTTCCGGTTGTTGTGTGCTGCATACGGCAACAGACAGAAGGTCAGCATGAAAGCAGCCATACAGGCATTGCGCAGGCTTCAGGACGGGAATCGGCGCTTCGTCGACGGGAAACGAGGGACGGGAGCAGACCAGCTTCGAAGGCAGGAACTGGTCGATGGACAGAACCCTTTCGCCATCATCCTCGGGTGCTCCGACTCCCGCGTCCCTGCGGAACTGGTCTTCGACCAGGGCCTGGGCGATCTCTTCGTCATCCGCATCGCGGGCAATGTTGTGGCGCCGTCGCAGATCGGCAGCGTGGAATTCGCGGCGGAGAAGTTCGGGACGCCGCTCGTGGTCGTGCTCGGCCATACGCGTTGCGGCGCCGTCGAAGCGACACTGGAAGAGATCACGCGACCGACGGAAAACCAGTCCCCTCACCTCCGGGCGATCGTCGAACGCGTACGTCCTTCGGTGGAGTCCCTGCTGCGAACGGAACTGCGGCACGACCACGGCGCCCTGCTCGAGGAAGCGATACGTGCCAACGTCCGGCGTGCGGCCGACCATCTGCGTCATGGTTCCGCCATCCTCGAACAGCGCATACGAAAAGGGGAATTGCTCATCGTAGGTGCCGAGTACTCGCTGGAAACAGGCGAAGTGGATTTCTTCGACAACATGCCCGCGGGGTAACCGTCACGCCGGCGGAATGAGAGTCGCACGAAAAACACTGGTTGGAAATACGGAACGGCGGCGCTCCTTCACGGAACGCCGCCGTTCTCATATGCGGGATATCACCGGTCGCGAGTTGTCAACGCAGAATGACTGTCCTGCTGTGCTGCGTCCGCGTGCCCTGTTCGAATCGATAGATGTAGACGCCCGGGGAAAGCGTGGAGAGGTCCGCGCGGAGCGTCGCCGTGCTTCCCTCACCCAGCATTCCTTCATACAGCATCGCGACCTGCCGTCCGAGCAGATCGTGCAGCGTGAGTCGCACGGGACCGGCTTCCGCCACGGTGACGCGCAGGGAGACGAGTCCCCCGCTCGAAAGTCTCAGCGGATTCGGGTATACGTCCTCGATGGCAAAGGAGCGCGCCGGCATCCGCAGCTCCACGCGCAGCACGGGGGATACTGTTGCGCTGCCGTCGAGATCGATCTGCCGCAGCCGATACATCCAGCTGCCGCCGTTCGGCGGTGTATCGGTGAAGCGGTACGAGGCAGCACCCCGGTTCGATTGCGCGGACACAAAACCAAGTGTCCGCCACTGCGCGACATCGGAAACGCGACGCTGCACTTCGAAGCCCGCGTTGTTGCTTTCCGTGGCAGTTTCCCAGAGGAGCTGTACCCGCTCGTTCTGCACATCCGCGCTGAGCGTCCGGTACTCCACCGGCAGCGGGGAGGACCCGTCACCAATCGCGAAGGGAGAGAAAGCCGTCACACCGGTCACGGCGCGCTGGTACACCGGTCCGCCCGTGGCCGCACCGACGGACTGCAGGGGAACCCAGTCCGAACCGTCATGATGCGCGACATAGCAGGCTGTCCTTGTGAATGCAGGGAGTTCCTCCCCGGAGTTCCAGGAGAACAGCACGTCGGCATTGCTGCCGCCGGCCGTGCCCTCGGAAATGAACCATGTGCGGTCCACCACGTTCGTACCGAGCGGGGAGCCGCTGCTGCCGCCGTCGAGCACATCCTCGCGCACCGCGACGCGGAACTCGTCGAGCGTCCCCGCGTTGCTGATGCTGATCGGGGTGTAGCTGAACGCATTGACGCCGACCGGGAACAGCACCGCACCGCTGCGTCCGCCGCTGCCGAGTCCCGCCTGCCGCAATTCACCGCTGCCGTCGGTGACGATGAAACGCGCAGCGCCTGCGCCGGTGATGCTTGCACCGGCCGCGATGGTAAGGTTGGCAGCGCCGAGCGTGATCGAACCGCTGCTGAACTCCAGCGTCCCTGTGACCTCGAGATCGTTGCTCAACGAGATGCCCGCGGAATTATTGAGCACGAGCCGCGCGAGTGAAAGCGCGGGAATGCCCGACGGAGGCTGCACGCCGCCGTTGATGATAACCGTATCACCGGCCGTGGGCACCGCACACTGGCTGTCCCAGTTGCCGACCGTCCCCCAGTCCGTGTCAACTCCCGCGGTCCAGGTCAGCGTCGTCGGATCGGCGTCGAAAACGATCACCGGACGAGCTGCGGATATGGACGCGCAACTGCCGTTGGACACCTCGACCGTGTACTGTCCCGCAACCGTGGCAACGTAACTCGCATTTGTTGCACCCGGAATGACCACGCCGTCACGGCGCCAGGTGTAGCTCAACGAGCTTCCTGTCGGCAGCGCGTTCAGCGTCACGCTCGAACCATCACAGAAACTCGTCGGTCCCGCAGGCGAGATGCTCGCGTTCGGTACGTCGAAGACGGTGAGGTCGGTTCCGTTGTCGGCCGCGATCACCAACGGGGTGCTCGAGACGACACGGATGCGATACCCGGTTCCTGCAGCAACTGTCGTCGGAATGGTCGCGTTGATCTGTCCCGACGTCGTGCTGCTTACGCTACCGATCGCCGTCGGCGATGCGAAGCCACCCGTGGCGTCGGAAAGCTGCGCAGTGAAACTGTTGCCCGACGTGAAGCCGCCGCTGGCCGTGTACGGTACGGTCACGGCATCACCCTTGCAGAAGCTCGTCGGCGAAATGCTTCCCGTCGACACCGTGGTCTGCACGACGTTGATCACGCCCTTCATGCCCAGCGAGGCATGGGGCGAACAGACGTAGTAATGCGTCGCCGCCGAGGAAAAAATCACCGTTCCCCCGCCGAACGGCACAGAAAATCCACCGGATAGCGGTGTATTCCCGTTCGAATTCCAGGTGGCCTGGCTGACCTCCACCGCGTTGTGCGAAGAAGCGATGGAGAAGACAACAGTGTCACCGACGCTGATGGTCAGCGAACTCGGACTGAAAGTAAAGCCGGAATTCGTGATGGTGTGCGTCGTACCCGTCGCCGTCCCTGCATGCAGGACGAGGAACAGGACGCCCAGTATGGTAAAAAGTCTCATAAAATCCTCCGTGTATATAAAGACAGACAGCGGCCTGCGAAAAGCCGCGCGAGTCGTGGTGACGAATACATGCTCAGGATACAGGATGATGATAATCATAATTATCTCAAACTTAAAGCAGTTCCCGTTTTCTGCCCTTCTCCCCGCGTACGGAGATCGGGGACTGTCGGCTCCGGTGCTGTCCGCGCTGGCATTTTTTCCTGTTGACGCGGAAAAATAAAATCTGTATTCTATTCAGGAAGCCCTCAGCATGAACCCTGTCGCCCCCATCCGCACGGATTCCGCACGCCGCATCGCCTGTGGAACGGATGTCCGGGGCATCGCCTCTGCACGTAAATGAGACAATATTTATCACTTTATACTGTATTTCATACCGTATTTCATCATGGAGGTATCATGAAACTTCGCACTATCTGGCTTGTCGCAGCGCTCGTGCTGCTGGTGACCGCCTGTAATGAGGAGCCGTCCGGTCCGGCCGGCACGGAGCCCGCGGACGGTGCCACTGCACTGCCCAAGGAGAAATCCGACATCGATGTGCGCGACCGCTATGTCATCGTCTTCAAGGACAACGTGGAAGATGTGGACGCGGTGACCGCGCAGTTGATGCGCGGCAAGGGCGGAACGGTGCATTTCCGCTACCGTCACGCGCTCAAGGGTTTCGCCGCGACCATCCCGCCGCAGGCGGTGGACGGCATCCGTCACAACCCGAACGTGGAGCTCATCGAGCCGGACGGCATCGCGTACAAGAACGCGACGCAGAACAATCCCCCGAACTGGGGACTCGACCGCATCGATCAGCGCAATCTGCCGCTGAATTCCTCCTACGTCTATCAGAATGAGGGCGAAGGTGTGACGGTGTACATCATCGACACGGGTATCCGCTTCGATCACCAGGAGTACTACCCCAGGGCCACTTCCGGCTGGGATTTCATCGACAACGACAATGACGCCTCTGACTGCGACGGTCACGGTACGCATGTTGCGGGCACCGTTGGCGGCAACAGCGTCGGCGTCGCAAAGAAGGTTTCCCTCGTCGCCGTCCGCGTGCTCAACTGCAACGGTTCCGGCACCTGGTCGGGCGTCATCGCGGGAGTGGACTGGGTGACGGCCAACGCCAACCTCCCCGCCGTGGCCAACATGTCCCTCGGCGGTGGCTATTACAGTCCCCTGAACACCGCCGTGGAGAATTCGATCACTTCCGGCGTGGTCTATGCCGTTGCAGCGGGGAACAATAACTATTACGCCTGCAATTATTCCCCCGCCAGCGCGCCCAACGCCATCACGGTGGGATCGACCACGAGCAGTGACAGCCGCTCCTCCTTTTCGAATTACGGCACCTGCGTGGACGTCTTCGCGCCGGGATCCGGCATCTATTCCTCGACCATGAACTCCACGAGCAGCTACGCGAGCTGGTCCGGCACCTCGATGGCATCGCCGCATGTCGCCGGCGTGGCCGCGCTCTACCTGGCCGCGAACAACAACGCCACTCCCGCACAGGTCACTTCCGCCATCGTAAATGGCGCCACCTCCGGCGTCGTCAGCAATCCGGGTACCGGCTCGCCGAACCTTCTGCTCTACAGCCTGATCGCGGGACCGGTTTCGACGAATCCGCCCGCCAGTCCTTCGCAGCTCAGCGCCACGGCAGCGGCCAGCGCAGCGGAAATCGACCTGAG
>JAVVFP010000130.1:0-7642 GCA_032250495.1 Bacteroidota bacterium
CCCGCGGTCACGCTGCTCTTCCTTGCGACGGGAGTGCGGCAGGCCGACGCGCAGAACATACAGACTGTGCTGACGGTATTCGACAATGTGGGGAACAGCACCGACCTGCGTATCGGAATCAATGCGTCTGCATCAGACGGCATCGACGCGGGATTGGGGGAAGTGGAACTTCCGCCGTATGTCCCTGGCAACTACGATGCCCGCCTGATCGACAATGATATCAGGACACCGTCCATACTCGGCAACGGCGTTCTCAAGGATCTTCGCGGTATTTTCACTCCACCCCCGATATCGCAGACCTTCGAGCTGCGCGTCCGCCGCGATCCCGGCGCCGGCACGACCTGGATGAAGTGGAGTCTGCCGCTCGCCACGGGCATTTCCAGCATGCGGCTGCTCTCCTATCCGAATCCCGCCATTGTGGACGAGGACATGAGTGGACTGATGCAGGTGGAGCTGCCGGTCGGCACGAACAGGTATCTGATCGAGGTCACCTACGGCGATCCGCCCCCCACCCGTTACACGCTCAACGTGGAAATCAATCCCCCGGGCAAGGGACAGGTGCTTCGTTTCCCGCTGCAGCCGGATTACGCCCCGGGTACGGGTGTGGGACTCGTGGCACTCAATCTTCCTGCGCCGGACACCTGCTATCGCTTCTCCCACTGGTCGGGTGACGCGTCCGGCACGAGCAACCTGCTGACCGTCAGCATGACGAAGAACAAGACTATCGTGGCGAATTACGCGCCGCGCACCTTCCCGGTCACCGTCTCGGAACTCGACACCTTCGTCGTCACACAGAATCCCCCCGATCCGCAGAAGGTGCATATCACCAACAGCGGACTCGACTGTTACACATGGACGGCGACACCGACCGTCCCCTGGCTGCGGCTTTCGAAGACCGTGGGCAGTGGAAACGACTCGATAGAAGTGGAAGTGATCACTTCGGCGATTCCGTGCCCGGGCACGCATGCCGGCACCATCGCGTTGGAATCGGACTTCACCGATCCCCGCATCATTGAAATTCCTGTCATCCTCCGCATTGGCCGCACGAATCTTTCGGCGCAGGTCGAGGGCAGTCCCTCGATACTCAGCTGTCAGACCCGGGCCACGGAGCTGATCACGGTCACGCTTTTCAATGACGGCCTCAATGCCGTGAATTTCGGAGCGGCACCGGATCTCGGCGAGGGCTTCGTGCTCAAGAACCCCGCCATCTTCCCGCTCACGCTTCCCTCGCGTGACTCGGTGAAAATGTACGTGGAATTCGTGCCGACTGCCACACAGCGCGGCACCATCATCGAGAACGTCATCCTCTCCGCCGATGCCTGCGGACAGGAGGTACTCTTCAAACTCGAGGCGGCGCGCATCGCGCCGACTGTGACCGCCGATGTCTTCGAAATCGACTTCGGCCTGGTCAACGCATGCGGCGTCGATCCCCTGCCGCAGCGCGACATCGTGCTCGAGAACGCGCACAGCCAGCTGGCCGTGCTGCGCTACAGCATTCCGTCCGGTTTCACACTCGTCAACGCGCCGGACTCCCTGCCGGGCGGCACGAGCGCCACGGTGACCATCGAACCGGCCCGCCTGGGCGCGACCGATATCACCGGCGTGCTCGGCATCGAGGCGGACTTCGGCATCTGCGCGGAGACCTTCAGCATCGACATGTTCGGAACCCGCCAGAGCCCCTCGTTTTACGCGGAGGCGGTCGACACACCGGGCATGCTTCCGCCGCAGCTCTACGACACGACCTGCGTGGGCGCATACTCCGATGCCAAGAGCATCCGCATCGTCAATGACGGTGACGCGGAGATGATGATGACCATCACGGTCGCCGCTCCGTTCGAAATCGACGCCTTCAGCAATACGTTCCCGCTCCGGCCGGGTAACGAGCGCATCGTACCGATTCGTTTCCACCCGACGGCGAGCGGAACGTTCGAGGAGACGCTGACCATCGCGGCGAACCTCTGCGATCTCGAGACCACGGTCGACCTGCGTGGAACGACGTTCTCCCAGCAGGTGCTGACCTCCGCGGTCACACCGACGAGTATCACGCTGGCCAACTGCGAGCCCAGTGCCAAGATGCTGCTGCGGGTCCACAACGCCGGCACCGAGCCCGTGCGCTTCGTGGATCTCCCGGCTTTGCCCAACGGCTTCGCCTGGGACGAGACACTCGCGCTTCCCATCGTCATCCCGCCGGATTCGATGAATCCTTTCGAAGCCTATATCCGCTTCGAACCGCCTCTCGGCGACGGCGGCAGCTTCGGCGGCAGCGTGCAGTGGTTCGGCGAGCCCTGCGGTTCCACCGTCTACTTCACGCTCGACGGCGAACGCATCCTTCCGCAGGTGTCGATCACGCCGCAGGCGCTGGACTTCGGTGAAATAATCTCCTGTGGCAGCGCGTCCGGCGGACCCGGCCGCGTCATTACGGTCGAAAACAATTCCCCGCTGCCCGTGACGCTCAATGCGCTCGCGGAAGCATCGAAATACGAACTGCGTCTTGGACCGATTCCTTTCCCGACACAGGGCGTCGAAATCGCGGCCAACGACTCCCGCGAGATCGACGTCATCGCCAGGCCCGGCGGCGGCGGGTTGTTCAACGACACGCTGACGCTTGAAATCATCGCCGGTACCGGCGGCTTCTGCCGTGAGACCTTCCCGATCGCGCTGCGTGGCGAGCGCTACGAGCCGCGTTTCCTCGTGCGCGAGAACGGCTACAGCACAAACTTCGGCGACGTCTGCGTCGACGGCAACGCCGTCCGCGGCTATATTGTCGAGAACACGGGGGACAAGCGGCTGACGGTCATGACCGACGGTTTCTCCCCGCTCTCGCCGTTCCAGCTGCTCGCCAGGCCCTTCAAGTTCACGCTGGAACCGGGCAGCTACCGCGAGTTCCCGATACGCTACAATCCCATGCAGGTCGGCATGGACGCGGCAACCATATTCTTCACCTCCGATTACTGTGCAGACAGCGTGGCCTTCACCGTTCGCGGACGCGGCGTGCAGCCCGTCTTCGAGGTGACCAGCGTTTCCCCGCAGGGACGCATCGAGGTACTGAGCTGCGAGACCAGCAAGTCCCGTCAGATCACCGCCACGGTCAGCAATACCGGTCCCACACCGGTGACGGTGACCGACGGCAGCCTCCTGCCCACGGGCTTCGCCTACGATCCCCCCGAACAGTTCCCCTTCACGCTGCAGCCCTCGCAGACCCGCAATGTCGTCGTGCGCTTCACCGCGACGGAAGCGGGGGATTACAGCGGACTCGTAACGCTGTTCGGCGAACCCTGCGACGTGCAGTCCGCCTTCCCCGTCTCCGCAACGGTGATCAACAGCAACTATTCGCTGGAGCCCGAAGCGCTGGACTTCGGTGACATCCTCATCTGTCCCGACGGCTTCGTGCATCCGGAGGACCTCGAGCAGCTCGAGCAGGTCCTCACCTTCCGGAACACGGGCGCCGTGCCGCTGGAAATCAGCGGTCAGGTCAAACCCGGCAACACCCCGCTGACCATCACCTCCCCGCTGTCCTGGCCGATGCTCGTCGCCCCGGGACAGACGCAGCGAATCACGGTCGCGCTGCAGCCGCCCTTCGACGAGCGCGCACGTGAATTCAGCGGCGTCGTCGAAATCACCACGGTGCGAGATATGCGCTGCGTTCCTGAAACACGTGTCGTACCCTTCGGCGGACGACTCGACCGGCTGTCCTACATCTTCGCTTCGGACACGCTGTCCGCCACGGCCACCTGCGCCACCGAACCGGTGACGCTGCAGGCCGAACTGTTCAACACGGGCGATACACCGCTCACGCTTACACTGCGTATCGAGGGATCAGAAGCCTTCCGTCTCTCCGCGACGAGTCCGGAAGTGCGTATCCCGCCGCGTGAGAGCGTCGCGGTCGAGGTCCTCTACACGCCTACCGAAGGAGCGGAGAACAGCGCGACGCTGTACGCTTCCGAAGCGCTCTGTCGCAGCGAGTCCTCCGTCGCAATGACCGTCGACTACGAGCGTCCGGTGTTCGCACTGAGCGCCGGCGAGAACGGCGGAACGGCTCCGCAGCTGAGCGCGCGTCCCGGGGACATGGTGGAGATCCCGGTGTTCGTCACCGAGGAACTCGTCTGTGAGATCGAGCAAGGCGCGCTGCGCTTCGAGCTGCAGTTCGAAGGACGCGCGCTGACGCCGAGGCGTGTCATCAGCGGACAGGGCAACGCGAGCTTCGCGCGCACCGGCGCCAACAGTCTCCAGGTGACCGTGCAGGCCTCGCGCTTCACTGCCGGTCCCCTCGTGCGCATGGTCATGGAAGTGCTGGTCGGTCCCTCCTCGAGCACGGAGTGGAGCATCACCGGTGCCACGCTGGAACCGGACGTGGCGCAGGTGGTCACTGACGAGGCGACGAGCGGCACGATCACCATCCGTCCACGGAACGGTGTGACCACGCTCAGCGACCTCGGCATCACGACGATGACTCCGCCGCGCCCCAACGTCCTTGACGGAAAATCCGGGCGCAGCACCCAGGTCAGCATTACGCTCGACCGCGACAGCTTCGTCGAAATGAAGCTCTACAACCTGCTCGGCGTGGAGACCGACGTCATCCACCGCGGCATGCTCAAGCAGGGCGCGCACATCCTCCGCTACCGCGCGGACAACCTGCGCCCGGGCGTGTACTTCGTGGTGATGACCACCGGATCCTTCCGCAGCACCCAGAAACTGATCATAGCCAACTAAGGAGCGGCCCCATGAAACGCATCAGCATCATACTTCTCCTTGCCCTGACCTTCGTCGGCATGCACTCTGCGCATGCGCAGGGTCTCCGTGTTGGCGACAGGGCCTGGTATACCGTGCGCGGCGGACTCTTCGCCGGTGTCAACCAGAGCTTCCACAACGGGAGCGTCCCCCTGCTCCCTTCGGCGGAAAACGCCAACTACGCCGATGGCAACAGTACCAACTTCATCTTCGGCGTACAGGGCGAAAAGGCCGTCACCCGCTTCGTGGTTCTCGGCCTCCGGCTCGCCTTCAACCAGATGTCCGGTGACATCGAGGGACGCTACACGGATCCCTTCCGCGTGGCCGATCCCGACGACCCGACCATCGTCAGCGACCTGGTCCGTGACCAGACCGTGGACTATACGCTGCAGTACCTCACGCTGGGCGGCTACGGCAAGCTTTACCCGATGGGCGGTCCCGGCCTGTTCGTCAGCGGTGGCCTCAGCGTCGGTACGCTTATCAAGGACAATTTCTCACATGAAGCAACGGTAGTGGAACCGGAGTGGGCGAGCGGCAGCGTCGCTCCCGCACAGGAAGGAGAAATCGAGGACGTCAACGGCATGCGCTACGCCGCAAGCCTCGGCCTCGGGTATGACTTCTTCTTCCGCTACGGCTTTCTCACACCGCAAATCGTCTACGAGTTCGGCCTGAGCAACGTCATGGACGCGCCGTACGCGGACACGTGGAAAATCGACAACGTGCGCTTCGTTCTTGACCTGAATTTCCCCGTCCCCTAGCAGAAGGGAAAAGGCGGATCGGACGTGTGAGCAGCGTCCGCCGCCGCAGCAACAAGGGGTTTTCCCCCACGAGGAAGGCCGTCCCGAGAAAGGGACGGCCTTTTTTTGTTGGAGGTCGACGGAGATGGAACGCGGCGTCAGCCTGCGGCGTCGTAGGCCATGCGTATCCAGCCCAGGAGTTCCGCATCGACGTCCTCGACCGAGTTGACGATGATACGATACTGACACATTTTTCCCGGAGGAAGCGCCTCGAGACGTTCTGTACCGTCGACGCCTTTCATGTTCAGTCCGACTTCCATGCGCGTATTCGTCGGGGGACCGATCGTGGCGAACTGCTTCTTCCGCCGCAGACTGACATAGTTCTTCTTCGGGGCGATTTCAAAATCGCCGAAGCGCGAGATTTCCTTCATCAGTTTCTCATGCACGGGAAGAAACCCTTCTTTCTTGCCGCTGTATATGCTCTGCAATGCCTCGTCTGTGTCCGAGCCGCCGGCCGATGGCAGCCCGTTCAGGTAGACATGAGCCAGGGTATTGGCATCCCCGTGTCCCATGCCCAGCTGCTTTTTGAGCATGTCGCGAATCTGACCGTGCTTTTCGCATCCGTTGGACGCGATCAGCGCGGTGAGTTCATCAAGGGTTTTCCCCGTCCGCTCCTGTATGTTGGTGAGCTGCGTTTGCAACGCTCTGTCTACGGCGCTCATGATTTCCTCCATCTATGTGAATACTCCGCCGCTATCGGCGATTCAATCGTGGGAGAAGGACTTGTCCGTGAAGAGATAGTCCTTGAGTTCATCCTCGAACTTCGCATCATTGCGGCGAATCCACTCCACGAGCATGGCGGCGTGTTCTTTCTCTTCGTCACGATTATGTTCAAGAATGGATTTGAGATCCTTGTCCGCGCAGACATCCATGCGCTGATTGTACCAGTCCACCGCTTCCAGTTCCTCCATGAGAGAAACCAGGGCGCGGTGCATGTCCTTCGTTTTCTGTGTCAGTTCCGATACCGGCTCGTGATACCCTTCGTTGGCCATGATGTACTCCTTGTTTGGTTTGATATCTGCCGTCTGCCTGCGGTCAGCGCATGACGACGATGCGGCGCACTGCAGTCGTGGTGGCAGCGTGAACGGAAAGAAAATAGGTGCCCGGGGTGAGTCCCGCCACGGACACATCGATACTTCTCCACGTCCCTGCTTGAAGCTGCATTGCATCTGCGCTCCAGTGCATCCTCCCGTGCACATCACGCATTCCCAGGGAGACCGTTCGCGTGGACACTGCGCGCAGCTGAAGCGTCAGACTGCTGCGTGCGGGCATCGGGTGCAGACGCATATGCAACACTTCATTATCGGAAGTACCCGGCAGAAGTGCAACCCGCGTCGGCTGTTTGCCGCTCAGCCATGCAAACAGATTGCGTGCATACCGCGCGTTGTCGAAACGGTGGAGACTGCTTCCGGCACCGTTGGCATTGAAAAATGTATTCCGGTCGAAATGACCTGCGATGCGGCCGCTGCCGGCTTCCGCGACGACCAGCGCGCCGTCTGCGCTGGTCGCTGCGCGCACGCTCCCCGCGCCGCTGCTGTCGTTTTGCTGCACGGGCTGCAGGGCGCGTGCAAGGACGTTCGCCGTCACGCCGGACACGGTCCGTGCGATGGTGATCGGGGAGACGCCTTCCCCGTCGAATGCGTTGACGCCGTCAAGAACAGGATGTCCGCCGCGATCGTCCCCGTCGACGACAAAATGATCCATGTCGCGCATGAGCGCGTACACACCGCGATCCTGGTTCATCACCAGGCCGAAGCGGTCGAGAAACTGCTGGTCCGACGAAGGCGCGTCCCCCCAGTTCCGCCCCCAGTTCGCGTCACTGATAAACAGCGCCGCGCCGCCTCCGCGTATGTAGGCCTCCACGCTGTCGACATCCGCCTCGCTGTATTCCGCGTTGTTGGATCCGAAGACGATCACATCGTACTGACGGAGATCACGTGCCGCGAGAGGAACGGCAGTGTTGTCCTCCGCCGGACCCTCCGTCAGTTGCGTGAGCAGGAAACCATCGGCGCGCAGCAGCCGGCCGAGTTCGTACCAGCCATGATTGCCGGAAGCCGTGCTGCTGTCGGTGATATCGGAGAGCTGCTCGTCGGCGCCGCCTTCGAGAAAGCCGCCGG
>JAVVFP010000131.1:0-7620 GCA_032250495.1 Bacteroidota bacterium
TGGGGCAAGCTGGGTGTCGATACACCGAAATACGTGATCGAATCCGACGCCACCATCGTCGCTCCGCTGATATTCGCCTTGCTTCTCGGCTGGTAGCATCGGTGGCGGGGGAGAGCGCGTCCGCGAAATTCCGCGGGAGGAAACGGCCGCCGGCGCCTGCGGTCAGAGATGCCGTGGCGGCCGGGTTCCAGTGCTTCGCATCTCTTAATCTGCCTTGTTTCCCAGCGAGATTTCGAGTACATTTGTCTCTAATCCTGCTGCGTTCGCGCACAGGGGTCAGCCTCTCGAAGTAGTGAATAATAAAGCACCTATGGCTCCCGCCGCTGTAACCCGCCCACAACGTCAATCCACTTGCTCCCGGCCCTTCGAGTCCGCCGGGAATTACACGATAATACCGAACGCATAAAAATCAGGAGTGTCTGGTATGGCTAAAATCCGCGGTGACGTCAAAATCGACATAGAGAAATGCAAGGGATGCGAGCTCTGTGTCGTCGCCTGTCCGCAGGATGCACTCACACTTTCCAATGAAATCAACAAGCAGGGATATCACTACGCATTGCTGGTCGAGGACGTCTGCAACGGCTGCAAGAGTTGCGCGCTGGTCTGTCCGGACGCTGTGATCACGGTGTACCGCGAGGATCGTTCCGGCAAGAAGACGCCGGTGGCGGAAGTGCGCAATGTCACGGGTGACATCACGATCAAGGTCGGCGCCGAAGACGCGGCCAACTGACCGTACCCGCTTGTTTGAACGACAGTTTATTCGTTTTTGAGCATATCCGACTAAGGAGTTTACCGTATGGGTGAATTACGACTCATGAAAGGCAACGAGGCGCTGGCAGAGGCGGCGATTCGTGCCGGAATGGATGCCTATTTCGGCTATCCTATTACCCCGCAATCCGAAGTACTCGAGTACCTGACGCGGGAAGCGTACAGGCGCACCGAATGCACCATCCTGCAGGCCGAGAGCGAGATCGCGTCGATCAACATGGTGTACGGCGCCGCCGGCGCAGGTGCACGCGTGATGACCTCGTCCTCGAGTCCGGGCATCAGCCTGATGCAGGAGGGGATTTCCTACATCGCGGGTGCGGAACTGCCCTGCCTGCTGGTGAACGTCAATCGCGGCGGGCCAGGACTCGGCACCATCCAGCCCTCGCAGGGCGACTATTTCCAGTCCGTCAAGGGCGGCGGCCACGGCGACTACCGCCTGATCGTCCTTGCCCCTGCGACGGTGCAGGAGATGGCCGACTTTGTACAGGAGGGCTGGGATCTGGCGGACAAGTATCGCAATCCCGTGCTGATCCTGACCGACGGCGCGTTGGGACAGATGATGGAGAAGGTGGATCTGCGTCCGCAGGTCGACCGCAAGGCGCATGACGCGCCGGGTTGGGCTACGACGGGCAAGACCGGCGATCGGGAGCGCAACATCATCACCTCGCTGTTCATCAAGCCCGAGGAGATGGAGCAGGTCAATCTCCGTCTGCAGGAAAAGTATCGCCTCATAGAGAAAAACGAGATTCGCGTACAGGAGATCAATACCGAGGACGCCGATTTCATCATCGTCGCCTACGGACTCTCCGCCCGCATCGGCCGCAAGGTCATGGAACTGCTGCGCGACGAGGGCATGAAGGTCGGCCTGATCCGTCCGATCACGCTGTGGCCTTACCCGTACGAGACGATTTCCAAGGCGGCTGAACACGTGAAGGGTTTCCTCGCGCTGGAAATGAATGCCGGGCAGATGGTCGAGGATGTGCGTCTCGCGGTCAACGGACGCTGTCCCGTCGGTCATTACGGGCGTATGGGCGGCATCATTCCCTCGCCCGAGGAAGTGGTGGACGAGATCAAGACCATGTATTCGAAGATTCAATAAGCGAGGCATACATAGATGGAACACAACATGCAGGAAATCGAACATCACTATGATGAGATGGAGATCATCTGCGAGCGTCCTGCCACGTTGCTCGATGCGCGCATGCACTACTGTCCCGGCTGTGGACATGGTGTCGCGCACCGCATCCTGATGGAAGCGGTCGAGGAACTCGGCATACAGGAACAGACCATCGGTGTCGCGCCGGTCGGCTGCTCGGTGTTCGCGTATCATTACATGAACATCGACATGCAGGAAGCCGCGCACGGTCGCGCCACGGCGGTTGCCACGGGCATCAAGCGCTGCTACCCCGACAAATACGTCTTCACCTATCAGGGAGACGGAGATCTCGCGGCCATCGGCACGGGCGAGACCGTGCACACGGTCAACCGCGGAGAGAACGTGCTCATCGTCTTCATCAACAACGCGATTTACGGCATGACCGGAGGCCAGATGGCGCCGACGACGCTGATCTCGCAGAAAACCTCCACGACGCCGTACGGCCGCGAAGTGCCGTTCATGGGCAATCCCCTCAAGATCACCGAGCTGCTCGCGCAGCTGCCGGGCGCCTTCTACGTTACGCGCCAGGCGGTCAACACTCCGGCCAACGTCCGCAAGGCCAAGAAGGCGTTGCTCAACGGACTCAAGTGGCAGGCGTTGAAGAAGGGGACCTGTTTCGTGGAAATCGTTTCCAACTGTCCCACCAACTGGGGCATGAAGCCCGTCGAGTCCAACCAGTGGCTCGAGGAGAACATGCTGCCGTATTACCCGCTCGGGGACATGAAAGTACCGTCAAAGGAGGAGTTAGAAAATGGTTGAGGAAGTCATTTTTGCCGGATTCGGCGGCCAGGGTGTGCTGTCGATGGGACAGGTGCTCGCGTATTCCGGGATGATAGAGAATCGCGAGGTATGCTGGATGCCCTCGTACGGACCGGAGATGCGCGGCGGCACCGCGAACTGCATCGTGACGGTCAGTTCGGACGAAATCAGCTCGCCTATCATCGGCACCTTCGATACCGTTGTCGCGCTCAATCAGCCGTCGCTCGACAAGTTCGAATCGGCGGTCAGGCCTGGCGGAACGCTGATCTACGACAGCACGAACATCATCGATCCCCCGACGCGGTCGGACATCGACCTCGTGCCGATTCCGGCCAGCGAGGAAGCGGTCAAGCTCAAGAACACGAAGATCATGAACATGATCGTGCTCGGTGCCTTCATCGCGAAACGCGATACCGTGCAGATCGAGACCGTGCTCAAGGCCCTCAAGCAGGTGCTTCCCGAGCGGCATCATCACCTGATCCCGCTCAACGAGCAGGCCCTGCAACGGGGACGGGAACTGGCCAACGCGGCCGTGCCCGTCGCCTGATACCGTCTCGTCCTTCATCCGCGACGAGGTGATGCGATTCTGCGCTCCCGTGCCCCGTGTGCGGGAGCGCATTTTTTTCCCGCTCCCTTCGCAGGGCTCCCTTCGGAGGGAGCGAGGAAGTCATTGCACGGGAACCACCGGCTGCGTATAGTGTATAAATATGATGAAATCACGGCCGTAACTTGTCATCGCCCCAGGTGTTACTTCTCCATGCGATACAGACTTCTTCATATTCTCATTCCGCTTCTCGTCGCCGCCACGGCGCAGGCGCAGCTGCGCTTTGACGCGATGGAGAAGAACTTCGGCGACCTGCGTCCACTGGAGACGCGATCGCTGGAATTCCGCGTGTACAATGACGGCGCGGAGCCGGTACATATCGCCAAACCGCGTCCCTCCTGCGGCTGCACGGCCACCATACTCGAGCGGGCCGAACTTGCGTCCGGCGACAGCACGGTGATCGAAGTGCGTTTTCACGCCTCGCCGGGCATGATCGGGACGATGACGAAAACCATAGGCATCGGTTTACTGGAGAACGGCACCGAGCGCAGCGTCGCCACGCTCCGCATTCACGCCCGCGTCGTGGGGGACGTCGTCTACGAACCCGGGATGCTGCGCTTCGAAAGCGTGATCGGCGACACGGTGCGACTCGTGCTCACGCTGCGCTCCAACACTGCAAAAGCGGTGCGCCTTGAAAACATTTCCGCGGCGATGCTGGCGTATGTCGACACTTCCGCGGGCAACGCCTACAGCGTGGCGAACGTGCAGGCGCGTCCCTTTACCGCTTTCCGCCTGGCGCTCGGCGACGACCTGCTGCACGCGGGCGATTCGACCGAGCTGACGCTGGTGATGATACCCGAGGAGAAAGGGCAGATCAACGGCAGCATCCGCATTCCCATCCCGAACAGCGAACTGCGCGTGCCGGTGAGCGGCGTCGTCCTCAGGACGCGTGCGCCGTAGCAGGGAAGGGGAAGAAAACGCGCATTGTACGGAAAAGAATGAAATGTTATTTTTTACTGATTAACCCCATGAACGGAGGTAGATAGAATGTATATCGTGAAAACATCGCTTGCCGCCCTGCTGCTTTTCCTTCTGCTGGCCCAGGGAGCGACGGCGCAGACGGACACACCGGCCGAGCAGCAGTGTTTCGCACTCGAGGGCAGCTCGGATTACTATTTTGGTGAGATCGACCCCAACGATACCGTGGAGCACACTTTCGTCTTCAAGAACAACTGCAGTGAGACCGTGGAAATCGCGCAGGCACGCGCAAGCTGCGGCTGCACGGCGGCGGTGCTTTCCGAGAAAAGCATTCCTCCCGGCGGTGAAGCCAAGATCCAGGTCAAGTTCACTCCGCCCCGCGGTTCCCGCGGCAAAGTTTCCAAGACCGTGAGCCTGTACCTGAAGGACGAGGACAAGCCGCACACCATCATTCGCTTCTCGGCGAAAATCAAAACGGACTTTGAGGTGCATCCCGCCTATATTCAGCTTCTCGGCTTCCGTGTCGGCGACAAGGCCACGGGCAAGGTGGAGATCAAGAACGTGTCCGAGGATGTGCTCGACGTCAGCAGCATTTCGCTCAACATGACCACATACGCCGACACGGCGGGCGACGGCCGCACTGTCGCCATGCCGCTGCGTGGCGCCAAGGTCGAACCCACCAGCATGAAGCTCAAGCCGGGTGAGTCCCGCGAAGTGTCTGTCTCCATGACTCCCGAGTTCCAGGGCCAGGTCAACGGCGCCGTGCGCATGAAGACCAACAAGAACGAGGGTGTGATCCAGGTCTTCGGCGTCATCCGTGAGCGCGAGAACGCCACGTTGCGCCAGAGCGACGCGCAGGGCCGCGTCCTGAATCCCGACGGCAAATAGACAACGAGAGATAAACGAAACACTGGAGAAGGAATGAAGAGGGTTATCCCGGAATACTCATCACTCGAGGACATCCTGCAGGACGCCATCGACAAGGAACTCGACGCCAAGCAGTTCTACACCGAGGCCGCCGGGCTCGCCCAGGCCTCCGCCGTACGCGATTTCCTCCTCGAAATGGCCGAGATGGAACAGGGGCATGCCGACATGCTCACGCGCAAGCTCGAATCCTTCAAATCGGACAAGACCGTCATGGACGGCATTCTCTCCAGTTTCGACGACGACCCGGAAGTGGAAAAGGGGGAATAGTCCCTCCGCGCATGGAACGACGGCGTCCCGCGAGAGCGGGACGCCGTTTCCCTTTCTATGCTGAAATCATGGTTTGTTGATGCGGACGGGCAGGCTTACCTGATTGTCGTTCGCATTGTAACCGTTCGCCGTTCCGGACATCCCGGTGACCGTAACATCGACGAAGGGGACTTTCTTGTGCAGCGGAGGCGTTGTGAAGGAGGCGTTCCCCTGGCTGTCGGTGGTCCCGGTACCCGTTCCGGAGGCGGAACCGTCCGTCCAGCTGAAATTCACGGTCACCCCGGCGCCGGCCGTGGCCATGCCGTCCATGACGGTCACGAGCAGCGTTCCGGTCCACGTGCTTCCCAGACTCAAGGCGCTGCTGCCGGCAGCACTGATGTATGCGGATGTGCCCGAGGCAGCGCTGCTGGTTGTGGCGGAGGCCGTGTTGGAGTAGCCGGACGTTCCTGCGCTGTTCGACGCGGTTATACGGAAATAGTACGTCGTGGACGCTGCCAGGCCGGTGACGTCATGGGTGACGACATCCGCGCCGACGGAGGTAAGCAGCGTGAAGTTGCTGTTGGAATTGACCGCGTACTCGATATTGTATGCCGTCTCTGCCGACACGTCATCCCAGGTCAGCCGGATCGCGCTCGAGGATAGTGTGGCAGCGACGAGATTCGACGGTGCTGCCGGCGGGACGGGCGTGACCGTTCCGAAGAGGCTGTAGAGCAGGAGGTTCGGGGAGTTGCGACCGATATTTCCGATCATGACGCCCTGCGAGGCATTGCTGACGACGGCGGCACTTACCTGTGACGGTGAAGCACTCGTGTTGTTCTGCAGGTACAGTGCCGCGACACCGGCGACATGCGGAGCCGCCATCGACGTACCGGACATCGTGGCATACGCGGACGCGGACGTGTAATAGGCGGACGTAATGCTCGTGCCTGGCGCGAAGATATCGACGCAGCTGCCGTAGTTCGAGTAGGAGGCGCGCTTGTCGTCGCTGCCTGTCGCCCCGACGGTGATCGCGGTCGGTTCTCGTGCAGGTGAGAACTGGCAGGCGTCGCGATTGTTGTTCCCCGCGCTCACCACGAAGGTGATGCCCTGGGTTGTTGCGCCGGCGACGGCAGCGTCCAGGGCCGAACTTGCCGAGCCGCCGAGGGACATGTTTGCCACGGCGGGTGCAACGGCGTTCTGTGCCACCCAGTCCACACCGGCGATAACGCCGGAGATCGTTCCCGACCCATTACAGTCCAGCACGCGAACGGATTTCAGCGTCACGTTCTTCGCCACGCCTGTCGTCCCGCCGCCGATCGTACCGGCGACATGCGTGCCATGCCCGTTGCAGTCCGCGCCGTTCCCGTTGAACGCGTCGAAGGCGAAACTCGCACGTGTGCCGAACTCCGAGTGCGTGTACATGATGCCTGTGTCGAGAATGTAGGCCGTCACCCCGCTTCCATCGTCGACGTAGTTGTAGGTGTTGTCCAGGTTCAGGTTGCGGGTATCGATACGGTCGAGTCCCCAGCTCGGAACCGGCGACTGTGCAACGAAGATCGACACTGGTCCGTCGGCTTCGATGTAGTCGATTCGGGGATTGTGCCGCAGGCCTTCGAGCGCCTGCGGGGGCAACGTGGCGCAGAAGCCCTTGATCGCCCTGTGATAGCGGAAGTGCACACGGGCGTTGCTGCCGCGTGTCATCTGGTCAACGAGCGCGTTGACATTTTCCACATCGTGATTGAACACGACGATATACCGGTCACGAAGATCGATGTCCGTCATGGACGAAAGTTCGTCGGCCCGAAGAGCGGGCGTGTCGGCATCCTGCGGTGCGGGCGGCTGTTCGCTGCACGCAGCGAACAGAAGAAGTACAACGAGAATGGGAAACGACAAACGTCGCATAATGATTCTCCTGTGCCATGAAACAAATCGCCGTGCCGGCTGAAAGCTCCCGACGGGAGCCTTGTCCGTTCGCTGCGAGGAAAAAGACGTCAAATATGCGAGACATTACACAAATTCCACGTGAAAGTCCATACCCGGAAGGTCAGCGCCTTCGCTGCCCCACAGAATTGAAGCAGATTTCCAGCATGGTGATTGTGATTTCTTCCTGCGAATCGTATATTTGGTATTCTATCATCTCCATGCGCGATCTTGGCGCACCAATGGAGAGCCGGCGCGGAGTGAGGATACATAGTACGTTGGAGAGATGCCGGAGTGGTTGAACGGGGCGGTCTCGAAAACC
>JAVVFP010000132.1:0-7607 GCA_032250495.1 Bacteroidota bacterium
AATGCGAGTCCGACGATCTCACGCTGCGTGTTGATTACCGGACTGCCGGAATTTCCCCCGATGATATCGCAGGTCGAAACGAAATTGATCGGTGTGCCAGCATTAAAATCATCGGGAACGTTCTTCCATCGCGGCGGCAAGTCGAATGCGTTTCCATTCATCATCGCGTCCCAGGCCAGCTCCGTATCCCGGAAGGAACGATGCCGATCGAACATGCCGTGGAACGTCGTCACCGGAGGTGCGATGGTTCCATTGTATGTGTATCCCTTGACCACGCCGTCCGATATGCGCAGTGTAAACGTGGCGTCGGGGGGAATGCGATCGCCGTACACGGCATAGAGCGCGCGACCCAGCTTGCTGCGCATCTGCTGCAGGGCCGCGGCGAGCGGAGCATCCCTGCGCGCTGCAACCTCCGATCGACGAAGCATTTCACCGGCCAGCGCGATGAACGGGTCCGATATCTCCGCTTCGCCTTCGTCGAGAATCACGGCAACCTGCAGGCTGTCATCCAGCACGGTCGCCGCACGCATGCGCATTGCGGCCTCCTCCGCTGTGCCGTTCTGAAGGATCTCGCGTACGAGCGGATCGTCGCCGAGCACCGACGCCATCAGCGCAAGCTGGCGCTGCAATGTCATGTTCTCGATCATATCTTCCACCTCCACGGGCGCGAGCAGGCGCCGTCTCTGCAGTATCGCCGCATTGCCCTGGTACATGGGATCGCGTTCGTCCTCGGGAAGCTCCATCTGCATCCGCCACTTCACGATTTCGGCAGCGCGCGCGATACGCGCGCTCACACCCAGTCCGCTGCTGCGAAGCGCGAGTATATCCGTCCCGACTTCCCTGCGTTGCCGGACGTTCTCCGCGATCGCGTCCCACAGCTGCCCGTATTCCTGCGCGAGCGCGACATCCTTCATCACCTCCGTGCGGAATCGCACGTCGAAGGCGCGGCGCCTTTCGATCAGGTCCTCGTCGCGCAGTCCTGCCAGGCGACCGCTGTAGGCCTCCTGTCCATTGACGATGCCGAAGAACTCGTCGAAATACGCCGCGGCGTCGTCGGGGTGGGCCTTTATCCATCGCTCGAGGATTTCCTTGCGGTCGGTCAGAAGCTGCACGAGAAACGGCACGCGGAGATCCCTGTCATACGTGAGCATGTCCGCTGTCACGAGTCGACCGGTACGGCCGGGATTGCCGACGACGAAAATGGGATCACCCGGTGCGGCGCCCTCCCTGCTCCAGCGGAAATAATGCTTCGGTTTCAGTGGCTTCCCGTCTTCGTAGACGCGAAAGAGATCGCAGTCGAAGGAATACCGCGGGTAGGACCAGAAGTCATAGATGCCGCCGAAGAAAGCAAAGGCGAGTTCGCTGGAGAACACCAGGCGCACGTCGTCGTAGCGGCGGTAACGATAGGCGGAATAGCGGGCCCCGCTGTAAAAAGTGACGACCTGCACAGGATGCTTCGCGTCGGTCAGGCGTTTCTCTATCTCCGTTATCTTTTCGTCGCGAAGGCGGAATGCCGTTTCGGCATCCTCCGCTGCGCCCATGGCACCGATGATTTCGTCGGTGACATCGATGATTTCGACAAGCTGGTCGACGTAAAGTCCGGCGACGCGGCGCTCGTCTTCCAGCCGGGTCGCGTAGAAGCCGTCCCGCCGCAGGTCCTCGTCCTCACCGGTCACGGAGATCACCGCATCGATACCACAGTGATAATTCGTCATCACCAGGCCTTCGGCGCTGATGAATGAAGCCGAGCAGTGATTCGCGAAGCGCAGTGCGGACATGCGCACATCGTCGTACCATGCCTGCTCAGGCGTGAAGCCGTAGGTCTGCGTGAAATACTCGGTCGGTGGACGGTCGAAGGTCCACATGGTTCCGTTTTCCAGAACGAACTCTCCCTGCTGCGCGAACAGGGGCGCGAGGGACATGAGGAAGAAGAGAGCGAAAGATGTGGCGATGCGGCGAATGGTCATGAGGATGTCCCGATCTGTATACACAATTGCGTGGGATGAATAAAATACGCATGATCCGGGGGAAATTCAGCTCTCGCAGCAATTCCTTTTCCTCCGTCGTGATGTTCCACCCAGCCGTCCGGAAGCGCACCTTCCCGATTCGGATTTCATCGCTTGTTGTAGTACTGCATTGCCTCCGGGAGCGCAGCGCGGATGTCCTTGATGCGCGTTTCATCCGAGGGATGCGTGCTGAGAAATTCAGGCGGGGCCGAGCCACCTTTCATCGCCGCCATGCGCTGCCAGAACCCGACAGCTTCGTTCGGGTTATAGCCGGCCATCGCCATGAAAATGAGTCCGAGGCGGTCGGCCTCGCTTTCGTGCAGGCGGCTGAAAGGAAGCAGCACGCCTACCTGCGTGCCGACACCGAACGCCGTCATCCAGAGCGCCCGCGTCTGTTCCGGTTTTTCTTCCAGCGCTTCGGACAGCGCCATGCCGCCGAGCTGTGTGATAAGGCCCTGACTCATGCGCTCGTTGCCATGTTCCGCGATCGCATGCGCAACCTCGTGACCCATGACGACAGCGAGTCCGGCCTCGTCGCGCGTGATGGGAAGGATGCCGGTGTAAATCACCACCTTTCCGCCCGGCATGCACCAGGCGTTCACGTCCTTGCTTTCGACCAGGTTGAACTCCCACTTGTACCCGTCGAGTTCGTCGGACATCCCTTTCTGGGCGAAGTAGCGCTCTACGGCCTTCTGTATGCCACTTCCGACGCGGCGCACCATCTGCACCTTGGCCTGGTCTTTGCTCAGGGGGTTGGACTGCAGGAAATCACCGTACTGCTGGTAGCTCATCGAGAGCATGGTGGAAGCGGGAATGATGTTGAGCTGCCGCCGTCCCGTGACGGGAACGGTTCCGCATGACGAAAGGAAAAATACGGTGGCGAGCAGCAGTGAGACGGGTGCAAATGCGCGTGTGCGAAGCATGATAATCTCGTAAAGGTGAACGGGTAAATTCTATCTCAACTCAGGTCTTCCATGCATCTGCGCCAGGCTCCTGCCCGACCGATGCGTTGACCGCACGGCGTTGCCGGGCAGCTTGTTCCGCTGCCTGGTGTCGATGACACGCTCTGTTCGCTGAGTAAGGGAAAAATAACATAATAGGGGAGATAATCCAGTGGTCGCGACACGTGGAGCCGCGGCGCATCCGTGTGGATTTCGCTACTGCTCGGACGCCTTGCCGCAGTTTATTTCCATTTCCTGCATGGCTTCACGCACGGCGTCATGCAGTACGGCGCGGAAGCGCGGAAGGCCCTTGCTGTTGCGTGAAGGATGCACGCGGTTGGTGAGAAAGACCACCGCCATGTCCGCCACCGGGTCCACCCATATCGACGTGCCGGTGAAGCCCGTATGGCCGTAGGATTTCATCGAGTAATAGTGTCCGGACGAGGAACCGGATACGGAGCGCGTATCCCATCCGAGCGCACGTGTGCTCGCGACCGAGTGTCGAAGCGTGAATCGTGCTATCGTCGATTTCTCGAGGTAGCGCGTCCCGTCGAACTCCCCCCCCTGCATGATCATGCTGACGAAGCGTGCCAGGTCCTTTGCAGTAGAGAATACGCCGGCATGGCCTGCAATGCCCCCGAGCAGAGCGGCGTTTTCATCATGCACTTCGCCCTGCAGGATGCGGTGGCGCCAGTAATCATCGACCTCCGTCGGCGCGCAGATGGCGCGGAGGGAATCGGGGGGAAGGAACATCGTGTGATCCATCTCCAGCGGCCCCCAGAACTGCTCCCGCATGAAGCGCTGAAGCGATTCTCCCGTCACCCGCTCTATCACCTTGCCGAGCGTGATCATTCCCAGATCGCTGTAGACAGTACGGCTGCCCGCAGCATACAAGGGCGTGGACAGCATGATACTGTCGAGTACGGCGGAACCTTCCGATGTTCTCGTATAAAACAGCTCATAGGCCGACAGACCGCTGTTATGGAGGAGAAGGTTCCGCACCGTGATCCGCTCCTTTCCGTGCACCGCGAACTCCGGAAGATAGTGCGCCACGCTGCTGTCGAGCTGCAGACGACCGTCATCCACCAGCCGCATGACCGCCGTGGTCGTTGCCACGACTTTCGTCAGCGACGCGATGTCGTACATGGTAGTGTCGGTCACGGGGGGCGAGGCTGAATCATATGACAACGCACCGTAATTGCGGGAGTAGAGCACGCGTCCACCGCAGAGAACCGCCAGCTGTCCACCGGGAAAAGAGCGTGCCGCGATCTGTGATCCGATCAGGGAATCCACGCCTGCAAAGGCCATGGTGACGCCGGCACGCGCCGGGATGACGTTCATGTGGACACCGCTGCCGAAAGCATAGTGTGAGGGAATACGCACGGGAAGCGTTCCTGTCGCTTCCACGTCACCGGTGAGCACCTTCACCGCAGCCCGGACCGAGGGCGCGTCATCGCCGTACAGAAGCAGCTGCGCCGGTACCTCCCCGGTCATCGATACGATGTACGGGCTGCCGAAAGCGAGGAGTACGGCAGGCAAATCCTGCTGCAGGACTTCTTGCAGCGTCTCGCGCTGTGAATCCGACAATCCAATGCTGCCGGAACCGTCTGCCACCGTGAGGTACGACGCCAGGAGAAGCAGGTCCATGTCAGGAAGGGAATCGCGGATCCATCGCGCAGCATCCCTGCCGTCGCGCAGCGGGAGTAGGGTGCTGCTGACCTGTGCACCGCGGAGCGAGAGTTCCCGTCGCAGAACTTTGGCGCCGGCAGGCTCGCTGCGGCGCACGAGGCTGATGATACCGATGCGTTTCCCCTCGATCTGCAGCGGCAGCAACACCCCGTCGTTGCGCAGCAGCGTCGCCGCACGTTCGGCGATGTCTTCGGCGAGCCGCCGGTTCCGTGCCCGGCGCTCGAGCCGCGTTCCCGTACTGTCCACTGCCATGCGGTGTCGCTGGGCCCATTCCTTGTAGGCGAGCACACGGCGTACGGATCGGTACACGCGCACGCTGTCGAGTTCACCGCGTGCGATTGCTGCCTGCACCGAATCGATGCTTTCTTCGATGTCACCGGGTATGAGCAGCAGGTCTGCGCCGGCACCCAACGCCGTTGCGGGGAGATTCCTGACACCGGTACGCGTCAGGGCTTTCATATTCATCGCGTCGGTAACGATGAGACCGCGGAAACCCAGTTCCTTTCGCAGCAGGGAATCCAGTACCACGCGCGAAAGCGTCGCAGGCAGCGTACTGTCACCCGTCAGTGCCGGGAGGGCGATATGGGCTGTCATCACCGAGAGTATACCCGCATCCACCAGGCGGCGGAACGGGTACAGTTCAACGCTGTCGAGGCGCGCGCGTGTCGCGCTGATCATCGGCAGGCCCGTATGCGAATCCACGTCGGTATCCCCGTGACCGGGGAAGTGTTTCGCCGTGGCAATCAGTCCCGCATCCTGCATACCGCGCGCGTAGGCTTCCGTCATATCGGCGACGAGTTCGCGGTCCTCCCCGAAGGATCGCACATTGATGATGGGATTTTCCGGATTGCTGTTTATGTCGGCGACAGGCGCGAAATTCATGTGGAAACCGATGTCGAGGGCCTCCTCCGCCACTGCCCGGCCTGCCCGATAGGCGAGATCGGGACTGCGGGTTGCCGCGAGTCCCATCATGCTCGGAAGTTCCAGTGCGCCCTGCAGCCGCATCCCCGGTCCGTTTTCAAAATCCGCAGTGAGCAGGAGCGGAATTGCCGCCCATTGCCGCAGCGAATCGATGAGGGTACGTGCGTCCGTCTCCGTACCCCGCGAGAGCAGCACGCCGCCGACCCCCTGCCCACGCACGCTCCGTGCGAGTGCGCGTAACGTTTTTTCTTCCAGGTTGGCGAAGGAAAACGGCACGAGCAGTTGCGCGATGCGCTGGCGCGCAGAAAGTCCTGCCAGCGTGCTGTCAATCCACACGGAACGCGAAACGGGATATCCCTGCACCGGGATATCGCCGAGAACGATGTCGTCCGGCAGTTGGATCTCCTGTGTAATCGTGACGGCGGTGTCGCGTACAGCCGGCGATGTGGTTCGCGGCGCACGCGAAAACATGCCGCACCCCCCGGTAAGAAGGAGGACTGCCATGGCGGCGGGAATGAATCTGTGCATCAGGCGAACATCGGACACTATTGGGTGGACGCGTCTAATCGAGTATCATGAATCGAGCCGTGATCTGCTCTTCCGCCGTCATGACGCGCAGCAGGTAGTTTCCCTGCGAAAGCGCATGCAGTGGAATGCGGGCAAAACGGCTGCCGTCGGAAGGCGGCAGCGCGACCGATGATGCGCAGAGGCGACCGAGGAGGTCGTATACAGCCCATCGGTATGGTGTGCTGCTCCGCACCGCTGCATTGAGGTATGCGGCACCGCGGAGGGAAACAGGATTCGGGTACAGGCCTGTCAGTGCCAGTCCCGACGGGACTGGCACTGTCCCGACTGCTGTGGTCGTCACACGCGGCACAAAGATGTCCACCCGGGTACTGTCGCCCAGTCCCCGGCTGCTCTCCACCTGCAGGTACACGCGTATCACGCGATCGTAGGTGGCCGGGAAGACGAAGAAGGAGTCACGCACGACGGGAGAGGTGGCGTAGGGGTTGAGATCGATGGCCGGAGTCCGCGGCTGCGTGGTCAGCATCTCCGCACCTTCCCCCTCGACACGTACGCGCAGAAGGCGCAGCGAACTGGCGAACCACGCCGCATTCTCCGCCCGGAAACTGATGGCGACCGGATTGTTCTCATACCCCTGTCCATCGCCGCGTGCGATCAGACGATCAGGGATGTTCACATCTTCGAGTGTGAAAGAGAACGGTTCTCCGGGAATGAAAATCTCCGTCTGCAACGGCAGCATCTCGCCGCCGCTGTGGTACAGAAGGAAACGAATCGCCGCGTAGCCGCTTGATGCGTGCGGTTCGGCACGGAACTCCCACTCGCTCTCCCTGCTGTCACCCACTGCGATGACCGTGGCGAGCACCCGCGTCGTCGCGCCGATGACAGAGATGGCGGGATCGGTGAAGGACACGATGATGGAGTCGAGCTGCAGGTCGGCGGTGCCGGAATTGCTGACGCGGACTGTTTTTGTGAACGGATCTGGCCGGTATATGGAAATAGGGTCGGTGAGCAGCTGCGCATTTCCCAACACCACGGCATCGAGTCCGGGACGCAGGGCCGGCAGGTATACCGAAGCCGCAATCATATCGCTTTTACCACCGCCGTGATGCAGGACGAAATCCAGTCCCACGGTTTTTTCCTGCACATGCGATTCCGCTCGCAGGGTGAAGGACAGGGTGAACACGCTGTCCGGAGGGACGACAGCACCTGCTGTCCACACGGTGGCGCTCTCCGCCCTCATCAGTGAATCGTCCCAGCTGAGACGGACACTGTCGAGCTGCAGATCAGCGGTACCGCTGTTGTGTATGCGCAACGTACGGGTAAAGGGATTTGGAGCGTAGAGACTGTCGGGGTCATAGGACAGCGTGTCCGGTCCCTCCACACTCGCTGCAATGACCGGGAAGAGGGCGGGAATTTCCATGATATGCGCAACCGCAACGGCGTATTCCTCCGAGACATGCGCTGTCACGTGCATCGGCAGGCGACGAAGCGTATCTCGCACGTAGGCGGTGAAATCCCACCGCGT
>JAVVFP010000133.1:0-7583 GCA_032250495.1 Bacteroidota bacterium
CGCGCCGGTTGACTTCCGCCGAGAACGCAGAGCCGGGCCAGGTGGCTCCGACAGGGAGATAAATATCCATGAAGGTAATCTTCCGCAACCCAGTCGCGAATGATCAGATCGATGGTGTCCGTTCCGTTTATGGCAGCAGCGGAAACCTCTGCAACCGGATTGCGATTCGTTGTGATCGTATCGCGTCGCACCTCATCCGGATCCATGAGAACAGAGATGAGATTGAGTCCGAGCTCGCGCACGAGTGCGAACTGCTTCTGCGTCAGGTAGTGGTACCGGATACTGTCCGCCAGAGCGGTTCTGGCGAGCGTAGTATCCACCGACTCAACCCCTCGAACCGGATAGAGTTTGTGATCGGTCAGATTGTATTCCGGTCCAACATCTCCCACCCCGATGCGGAATCGATCCGACTCCTGTGCGTGGCAAACAGTTGCGAGTACGACGAGTGCAAATAGAGAGAAACACCTCATCACAACCTCCCGAAATATTGACAGGTACAACACTCAGATCTTAACGAGCTTCTCCTGTATGACAATATCGCCCTGCCGTGCGGTCACGATGTATACGCCCGCGGGCAGGGCAGCAACACTCCATGAGACCGCAGATTGTGATGACCCAATAACCTTAGATTCGATCACGACTCCCAGCAGATTCTTCAGCGTCAAATGCGTGGGAGCAGCGGATGTGCCTGATATCCGTATGTGAAGATTCGATGCGGTGAAGGAGACGGGATTTGGAGAGAGAGACAGAGCCAATCTTCCCGTGACCGGTGTCGGAGCCGTGTACGTGCTGAGTTGACGGGCCCCGAGGTGAATCTGGAAGCGGTTGGTTTCAACTGCATTTGATGCCGCCCGACCCAGTGTGAGCACATCATCAAACCCATCACCATTGACATCACCAGCCGGGTAGGCACCAGCAGAGATACCATCTTCAGGCAGGGTCCCTGTGTACCCAGTTGGAGTTTTGTACAATGTCCCACCCGGGTAGAAGTAATACCCGGATGCGCCAGGGAAAAACTCAATCGCCCATGGAATGAGCAGATCATTGATGTCATCACCATTCATGTCTCCAACCGGACTTGCCATCCAAGGGAAACGGTCGGTGAATGGATCGTAGTTCGGTATCGAATCGTTCGGGAGGATCACGTCTGGAAGATGCGGTCCCCCGAGAAATACCAGCACATCTCCATGACTGCGGTGCATCGAACGCTCCCCTGCATCGATGATATCGTCATAGCCATCTGCATTGATATCCATGATGCGTGCCGCATCTTTCTGTGGCGTCCACGCCGCTGGCGAGGCAAGCACCCGATGCGGGACAGCACGCTGCAGCGGCTGAGGAGCTCCGCGATACAGGTCCCAGTATCGGAGCCCGAATTTGTAGCCATAAATCAACACGTCGTCATATCCATCTCCATTCATATCCCCAGTAAGCATGGAGTTTGCGTAGCCGTCGTTGAAGGTGACGGGATCCACGCGAAACTCGACATCGTATTCCGTATCCATTTCCGGGCCACCGAAGTATATCAGAGCTCGGAAATCCACAGAATCGTTATTGTCCAGTCCGTGAGTCAGGAGATCATCATATCCGTCTCCGTTGAAATCCAGAGCTTGCACATTGGAATAGAGTGAACTGTAATGCAGCCCAAGATATTCATCAGGTTTGCCTTCAATCAGCAAATCTGGCCGTGCTTCGAAGTACGGTTCGGAAAGTGTGCGAAAATATATCCTCACCTGCCCCTTGTTTTCCGGGCACGGCATTGCAGGCGGCAGACATGCACGCCCCGTTACCAGATCAAGCAACCCATCCCCATTGAAATCACCGACATCTATACCGGAACCACCACCGTAAAGGAAAAACGCAGGTTCGTGATTAAACGGATCACCTCCCAGAAATACGAACGTCGTGTCCGTCGCCGTGGCGATGGCGAAATCATCGAATCCGTCTCCGTTGATATCACCGAGCGGAGCACTCCAGTTCGCAAACGTCGGGTGATCGTAATGCACGACTGTCTCCCAGAGCTCGATATGCCAGTCGGGAAGGTCGGTCATGTTCAATGCGGAAGTGTTCGTCGCAACCGACTGTGCGTTCGATGCAGCGACCAGCATGAGAACGAGGAGCGGGGTCAGCAGCAAATACGGGCCAGGTAGCGAATCTCTCATCACACCCCCGATGTTCGTGTATGCGATTGCGTTCAAGGTAGAAAGGGATTGAGATTTAGTCAAGCACATTGTCCTGTTTGTGCTGAAGTGGAACAGATTGTGCCTATTTTCGGCAGTTCACCGGATCATTCACCGAAATCAAAGACGGCGACCAAACGGCGACCAAAATTTCGAGCGTTTGTAAGTGATAGCATGGCAAGAGGTTACTGGGACGCGAGCATTTCTTGGACATCTGAGGTCTCAGGGGAGCGTCAGCCGGATGCCGTTGGTGATTTCGAGGTCGTAGCGTTTGACGTCGGTCATGGGACGGCTGTGGTAGCGCCAGCTTGTGCGCACGTTGAAATGCAGTCCCCCGGTGATCTTCCATTCCATCGCGGCCTCGGCCATCACACGCAGGTCCTCGGCATCTTCGATCAGCGGCTGCAGGTAGGCGATGACGCTGCCCGCGGCGATGTCGGATGGTGTCCATTGCAGTGTGATATAGTTGGTCGAGCGCACGCGGTCGAGCACGACGTCCTCCGGACTGGTGTCGTATTCCTCGTGCTCATACATGGCGCCGACACCGAGGTGGAGTTCGAACAGGGATTTCTCTTCCGCGTTCTGCAGACGGACGGCGTTCCAGCGCAGTCCCGCGCCCAGCAGGTCCCGGTTCGCGAGGGAAAGGAATTCGTTGAATTCCGCCTGTCCGAATCCTTCGACGGCGAGAGCCGTGGCGACGTCCCATATCGTGCGCAGGTGGAAAAAACCCTTGTTGGCGATTTTTCCCTTGCTGGACTCTTTGAACGCGTAGTCGAGCACGGCGAAGTGCCTGTCGTCATCGCGCATGTAATCCACGCGCAGATCGCCGGCGACGGACACGAACTCGGAGTTGCCGCGCGTGAGTCCCAGGCTCACGCCGGTGGTGAACGCGAAGCCGCGCGCGTCCTCGCTGCGCCGCAGCTTCTCGGTGTTGACCTGGGCGGAAACGGTAGCGGGGAGGAGAAGCAGAACAGTGGCGAGGGCGGAGAGGATCAAGGATGCGGAACGAAGGGGATAGCGGAGCTTCATGTGCGGTGCTGCTTGTGGGAGATACCAGGGAAAAGATACGGAAATCCATCGGGAATGGAATTTCCCTTCCGTCTCCTGCGTTGTGCAGGGAAGGAGTCACCATGAAGAACGAAAACCGCCATGACATGCAGGGACTGACGGAATCCCTGCTCGCTTCTTACGACCGCGAAGGCGGCATCAATCACCTGCAGGGCAGCAGTCTGCCCTCGCGCGATGCCATCATCGACATCGTGCGCGATATCGAGGCGCTGCTCTTTCCCGGCTTTTTCCGCGACGAATCGCTCAGTCGCGCCAATCTCCGCTACCTGACAGGGTCGCGACTCGTGCGCGTCTACGAAAGCCTGGTCGCCGAGGTGCGCAAAAACCTGCTCTTCGACCGCGCAGGCACGGGAAACGGCGCTGCGCCGCAGAACGGGGCGGACGACGCGAACAGCGATGCTGCGCTGCGTGCGGAGGCCTGCGACATCGTGGATTATTTCTTCCGCTCGCTGCCGCAACTGCGGGAGGTGCTGTCGACGGATGTGGACGCATTGCTCGAAGGGGATCCGGCGGCGCGGTCGAAGGAGGAAATCATTCTCAGCTATCCCGGACTGCGCGCCATCGCGGTGCACCGGGTGGCGCATTTTCTCTGGATGCACGGCGTGCGCCTGATCGCACGCATGATGACGGAGTACATACACAGTCGCACCGGCATCGACATTCATCCCGGCGCGCAGATCGGCCGCTTCTTCCACATCGATCACGGCACCGGCGTGGTCATCGGGGAAACCACGGTGATCGGCGAACATGTAAAAATCTACCAGGGTGTTTCGCTGGGCGCGCTGAGCGTGCGCAAGGAACTGCGCGAGGAGAAGCGCCATCCCACCATCGAGGACCGCGTCACCATTTACGCCGGGGCCACCATACTCGGCGGCGAGACGGTCATCGGACATGACGCGATCATCGGCGGTAACGTATGGCTGGTCAAATCCGTCGATCCCCATGCCGTGGTCACCAGCGAACCCCGCATCAATGTGCTTCCCGCATCTGAGCGGGGAAAAACCTGGCATTACACGATTTGAATCAGAAAGGAGCGCAGGCATATGCGTTTTCAGAATATCAATGAAAGTATCGGCCGCACGCCGCTGCTGCGCCTGGGCAAACTTTCGCCCGAAGGCGGCGCGACGGTGTGGGCGAAAATGGAGTCCTTCAATCCCCTCGGCTGCGTCAAGGAACGTCCGGCCCTCTATATGATAGAGGAGGCAGAGAAGGCGGGCATCGTGGGGGAAGGGACGACCATCGTCGAGCCGACCTCGGGGAACACCGGCATCGGACTGGCCATGGTCTGCGCCGTCAAAGGCTATCGCCTCGTGCTCACCATGCCGGAGAGCATGAGCCGCGAGCGCCGCAGTATCCTGCGCCATCTCGGTGCGGAACTGGTGCTCACCGATGCGGCGGACGGTATGAAGGGCGCCATCGCGAAAGCGGAGCAGCTCTCCGGGGAAATGGACGCCGTGTTCATCCCGCAGCAGTTCCGCAATCAGGCCAACGTGCAGTCCCACCGCGAGACGACCGGACCGGAAATACTCGCGGACATGGCGGGATTGCAGATCGACGCCTTCGTGGCGGGCGTGGGGACGGGCGGTACGATAACCGGTGTGGGACAGCTGCTGCGCCGGGAGTACGGCGGCCAGGTGCACATCGTCGCCGTGGAACCGGCGGATTCGCCGGTGCTCAGCGGGGGAGAACCGGGTCCGCATAAAATTCAGGGCATCGGCGCGGGCTTCGTGCCCGAAATCCTTGACAGCAGCCTGATCGACGAAATCATCACCGTTTCCAACGCGGTCGCCATCGCCACCGCCCGCGCGCTCGCGCGGAAGGAAGGCATGTTCGTCGGCATTTCCTGCGGGGCCGCGGCGCATGCCGCAATCTCCGTCGCCGCGCGCATGCCCGCGGGCAGCAACGTGGTGACCGTCCTTCCCGATACCGGGGAGCGCTACCTCTCCACCGCGCTGTTCGAGGAAAACGAGTAAATACCCGCATCACGGCACATTACTGAAGCGCGCGCAGGCGGAAAACCGTCTGCGCGCTGTCATTTCTGCCCGTTCCTTTGCATGTTTGCATATGACGCTCGACGACGCCTACCGCTCCTGCATGCAGCTGGCACGCTCCCACTATGAGAATTTTCCCGTCGCCTCGCACCTGATGCCCCGGCGGCTGCGTCCCCATGTCGCCGCCGTCTATGCCTTCGCCCGCCATGCCGACGACTTCGCCGACGAGGGCCATATGTCGGGAGCGGAACGGCGCGCGAAACTCGAGCAGTGGCGCGCGCAGCTGCGGCGTGCCGCCGCGGGAGAGGCGGAGCACCCGGTGTTCATGGCGCTGGGCGACACCATGCGGCGTTTCACCATCCCCGAACAGCTTTTCCACGACCTGCTCGACGCCTTTGTGCAGGACACTGCGAAAGAGAGCTACGCGGATTTCGACGAGTTGCTCGATTACTGCCGGCGCTCGGCCAATCCGGTGGGAAGGATCATCCTCGCCCTGTTCGGGCGGCTGGACGAGGAAAGCGCTTCGCCGTCGGATGCCCTGTGCACGGCGCTGCAGCTGACAAACTTCTGGCAGGACGTCTCCGTCGACCGCCGCAAGCCGCGCGTGTATATTCCGGCAGACAGTCTGGCCGCGCAGGGACTGACGCCGGCGGACGTGCTCGCGGGGGAGGACAACCATCGCCTGCGCACCGTTGTGGCGGGGGAAGTGGAACGGACAAGGGTGTTTTTCCACCGCGCCCTGCCGCTGCTGCCGCTCGTCCCGTTTCGCCTGCGCCTCGAACTTCGCGCAATCTGGCTCGGCGGCATGAAGGTGCTTGAAAAAATTGAAAAACAAGAGTATACTGTAGTTCAATCACGACCAGCTTTGTCTTTATTTGACGTGATTTCCGTGTTCGCCGACGCTGTTCTCAAGGGCAAGCCTGATGCAAGAAGCTGACTCCGCCGCCGATATCACCCGCAAAAGCAAGACCAATTTCATGGTCTCCTTTGCCATGCTCCCCGAGCACAAGCGCGACGCCATTCATACGGTGTACGCCTTCTGCCGCTGCACCGACGATATCGTCGACGAGGAAGGGGACCGCGAAAGCAAATCCCAGCGCCTGCACACATGGACCGAGGAACTGGAGAAGGGCCTGCGCAACGAGAGCAGCCACGCCCTGCTCAACCAGCTCAGCGTCATCGCCGACCGCTTCAGCATTCCCGCCGTGCACTTCTTCGATCTGATCCGCGGCATGCGCATGGATCTCGAGAAGGTCCGCTACGATACCTTCGACGAACTGTACGAGTACTGCTACAACGTGGCTTCGACGGTGGGACTGATGTGCAGCGAGATTTTCGGCTACACGAAAGAAAGCACGAAACAGTATGCCGTCGACCTCGGTATCGCGCTGCAGCTGACCAATATCGTGCGCGACGTGAAAGCCGACGCGCAGATCGGACGCATTTACCTGCCCAAGGAGGATTTCGACCGCTTCGGCTATACCTACGACGAAATCCTCACCAGCACCTACAATGAAAACTTCGTGCGCATGATGCGCTTTCAGTCCCAGCGGGCGCGGGAATATTACTCCAGGGCCCGGCAGTCCCTCGCCCACGAAGACCACGCCGCCTTCTTCGCCGCGCGCATCATGGACCGCATCTACTACCGCATCCTCGAAAAAATTGAGCGCAAGCAATTCGCGCTCTTCGACGAACGCATCTCGATTTCCTCCTTCGCCAAATTCCGCATCGCCGCGGCAGAATATTTCAGTCGCGCACCCCTGCAGTACGCCACCATCTCATGAAACACGCGCTCATCCTGGGCGGGGGCGTGGCCGGACTCTCCGCCGCCATGCGCCTGCTCCCTCATGCCGACGCACTGACACTGCTTGAAGCTCGTCCCCGCTTCGGCGGACGCAGCTACAGCTTCGCGCCGCGCAAGGACGCAGCGGAAATCGACAACGGGCAGCACGTGCTCATGGGCTGCTGCGCGTCGACGCTCGCATATCTCGCGGACTGCGGTTCCACCGAGCTGCTCGAGCGGCGGCGCGGACTGGCGCTGTCCTTCGTGCACGCGGACGGCCGGCGCGCGCGCCTCGGCGCGGGATCGCTGCCGCATCCCCTCGGCATCGCGCAGGCCTTTCTCCGCTACGGCATGCTCACGCTTTCCGCACGCATGCGCATCCTGCGCGTCGCCGCGCGCCTGCGTTCGCTTTCTCCCGATCAGCACGACGCTCTCGATGCGCAGACAGTCACCGCCTGGCTGCGCGCGCTCGGACAGGACGAAGAGAGCATCGCCTGCTTCTGGCGTCCCGTGGTCCTTGCCACCATGAACAGCGATATCGACCGCGCCTCGGCCAAACTC
>JAVVFP010000134.1:0-7528 GCA_032250495.1 Bacteroidota bacterium
ATGCTGCGAATGGAGTGGCGTACCTGCCACTGCCAGTCCTGCCATTTTGAACGCACTGCATCGGCGTCGATTTTCTCGGCGATATCCTGCTGACGGCCTGTGAAAATGGACATCAGGTCACCTGTCTGAACAATGTGGTACAGTTTCGGGATAAAGAAAGGGGGGAGGGTTGAAAAAAGCATCTACGCATCACTCCCATCGTCCTTTTGGACCGGGATGCGATGCCGCGTATGTACTCGTCAAAGATAGGATCTGTCTACCGTTATGAAACAGCCGTATCCTATATCAAGTAAAGAATTCAGGGTGAAAATCCAAATCCGAACTTTTTTCCTATCTTGTCTCGTTTGTATTAGCATTGACCACCCAAGGAGCTGCATGCAGGAAGACGAAGTACTCGGGAAAGCGTATGACAGCCGGCTGATGCGGCGCCTGCTCCAGTACGCGCGGCCGTACAGACTGCACGTCGCCGGCGCCATCCTTCTCACCGTCTTCATTTCCGCGCTGAGTCCTCTGCGCCCCTACCTGACGAAGCTGGCGGTGGACGACTACATCGCGGTTGGCGACGAGAACGGATTGCTGCTCATCGCCATGCTGCTTCTCGGCACGCTGCTGCTGCAGGGCGTGGCGCAGTATTTCATGATGTATTTCACACAGTGGATCGGGCAGCGCATCATCGTCGATGTGCGCATGCAGATTTTCACGAGGATGCAGAAGCTCGCACTGCGTTTCTTCGACCGCAATCCCGTCGGCCGTCTCGTCACCCGCGTAACCAACGACGTCGAGGTGCTGAATGAAATGTTCTCTTCCGGCCTGGTAACGGTGTTCGCAGACGTTTTCATACTGCTCTGGATCGTGGTGTTCATGCTGACGATCAACTGGGAGCTGGCGCTGGTGACCCTGAGCGTCATTCCGCTGCTGGTCTACGGCACCTTTCTTTTCCGCAAGAAAGTGCGGGAGACCTACCGGGACGTCCGCCTGCAGCTCGCGCGTCTCAATGCCTTCATGCAGGAACGCGTCTCGGGCATGACGACCGTGCAGTTGTTCGGGAGGGAAAAAAAGGAGGAGGCTACCTTCGAGGAAATCAACCGCGCGCATCAGGATGCGAACATCCGCTCGGTCTATTATTACGCCGTGTTCTATCCGAGTGTCGATTTCATTTCCGCGCTCGCCGTCGCGTTGATCATCTGGTATGCAGGCGGGGAGATCTTCGCGGGACTGATGACGGTGGGAACGCTCATTTCCTTCATCCAGTACACCGAAATGTTCTTCCGTCCCATACGTGACCTTTCAGAGAAGTACAATATCATGCAGACCGCCATGGCCTCGTCGGAGCGCATTTTCAAACTCCTCGATGATGACACCGTCATTCCGGATCCCCCGGCGGACCGCGCGCGGGCACTGCCGCATATCGAGAATATCCGTTTCGAGCACGTGCATTTTGCCTATAACGAGGACGAGTGGGTGTTGCGCGACGTTTCTTTCGACATTCCGAAAGGCAGCAGCGTCGCCATCGTGGGCGCCACCGGTTCCGGGAAGACCACGCTGATCAACCTGCTCTGCCGCTTTTACGATATTCAGCAGGGCGCAATCACCATCGGCCGGACCGACCTGCGCGATATCCCCGCATCCGAGCTGCGACGTCACATCGGTATCGTACTGCAGGACGTGTTCCTGTTCTCCGGCAGCATACACAACAACATCACGCTGGGGGACGAAAGGATTACGAGGCAGAAAGTGGAGGAAGTATCCGCGCTGGTGGGTGTGCAGCCGTTCATCGCACAGTTGCCGGAAGGATACGACGCCGCGATACGTGAGCGGGGCGGATCGCTCTCGGTGGGACAGAAGCAGCTGCTCGCATTCGCACGCGCCCTGGCCTACGATCCTGAACTGCTGATACTCGACGAGGCGACGTCGAGCGTCGATACGGAATCCGAGCTGCTGATACAGGAGGCGATCGCGCGGCTGCTGAAGGGGAGGACCTCGGTGGTCATCGCGCATCGACTTTCGACGATACAGAACGCCGACACCATTCTCGTCATGCACAAAGGAAAGATACGCGAACGTGGCAATCACCAGGAACTGCTGGCCCTGCGCGGCATCTACTACCGCCTCTACCAGTTGCAGTACAAGGATCAGGATATTACGAGCGCTGCGTAAACAGGCGATGATCAGCGAAGACGATTGCGGTCGTCCCAGAGCGGGTAAAGGAGACGATAGTCGCCGAAACCGCTTTCATCGATGAAGATGAAGCGGCGGTTGATGTCGTAGTATTCCCAGATCTCGTACGGTTTCGATTCCACGTCCAACGGATGGCGGTCGATATAGTCCGGCGGACCGTAGATGATGTAGACCATGCCGCGGTCGGTCTTCCATCCCTCGAAATGGTGACGGAAATGCTGGTTCGCGTACGCGACCCGGTTGTAGTACTCGATCATCGCGGGATTGGTGTCCGCGCCGGGATTGGGATTGTGCCGCTCCCAGAACTCCTCGAAGCGCCTGCGCCGTTCGTTTTCCTCTTCGGCCTCCTGGATGTAGTCGAGTTCGTCCTCTTTGGCAAAATAGCGAAGCTGGTCAATGGCCTCGTCGAGGTCGACAATGGATATGGGAACGCCCGCGGTGAGCCATTCGACCATGAACTGCCGCTGTATGGTCGCGAGGATGCCGCTGTCCGTCGTGTCGGTGCTGCGTCGTATCGTGACCTGCAACGTGTAACTGCCGACACCCAGGCCGGTGGTGCGGATATTTGCGAGAAAAGTGTTGCGTCCTTTTTTCATCGTCTGCGTCGCGCGCTGCGTATACACCTCGCGCTCACGTTTTTGAATGCTGTAGTCGAGGATGACGCCGCCGAGCGTATACGGGTTGTACACCTCGAAAAACACGCTGAACCCCTCCTTCAGCGCGGCGACATTCGGGTTGATCTGCGGGGAGATCTGCTTTTTGCTCCCCTTGCTCTCAACGGCACGAACAAGCATGACATCGGAAACGGCCATGATGTTGGGATCGAACTTGCGTACGGTCACGCTGCGTGAGAGGCGGAATTCCTTCTGGGATTCCTCATCCTCGAAAATCACGGTCAGCAGGTATTTTCCTGGTGCGATCTGGATAGAGCGCTGCGTCAGGTCGTAGTAATTCGGATTGTTGGTGCGCTCGAAGGTCAGAAGCTCGATGCTGCGTTCCCAGCTTTCCTCATGTGCGATCGGACCGGCTTGCTCTTCCTCCGCGTTGTTGAACAGTACGGTAATACTGTAACCGCCGACATAGAACTCCTCGTCCTTGATGAAGGTGACGATGTCGTACGGAACGTGTACGTAAACATCGAGCCTTCCCGAGAGGCCGAATTCGTCGTAGCCCGCGAAATTCAGCGCTTCGAAAAAGAACGGCTGTACGCGCATGTTCTGGACGGTGCGACTCTGCTCGTCGATCTGCGCCTGCAGTCCCGCGGAAAAAAGCAGCAGTGCGATGATGGTGCTGATTGTTTTCATGCGTTACCTCCGTTTCCTTGCCATGAGATCGTACTCGTTGGCCCCGGTGATCTCGACATCGAGAAAGTCACCCGGACGTGGTGCATCGGTATAGTCGGTCAGCGGCAGCAGCACCTCGTTGTCCACTTCCGGTGCGTCGAACTCGCTGCGTGCGATCACGAATTCACCCTCGACGCGGTCGGCGAGCACGCGCAGCCGCTGTCCGATACGCGATTCATTCTTTCGCTGCGATATGCCACTCTGCAGCTCCATGATGGCGTCGCGCCGCTCTTCCTTGACCGCGCGGGGTACCGGGTCGCCGAGGATGTCCGCGGTAGTGTTGTCTTCCCGGGAATAGAGAAAAACGCCAAGACGGTCGAACTGCTGCTGCGCCACGAAATCGTACAGGGTCTGGAAGGCGGCCTCGCTTTCGTTCGGGTAACCGACGATGAGCGTGGTGCGTATGGCGCAGCCGGGTACGCGCGCACGAATCCGGTCGAGCAGCTCTTCGGTCGCCCGGCGCGTGATACCGCGACGCATGGACTTCAGTACGGCGTCGTCCGCGTGCTGTATGGGAATGTCGATGTAGTTGCAGATGTTGTCCCGCTCGCGTATCACGTCGAGTACTTCGAGGGGGAATCGCGACGGGTAAGCGTACATCAGCCGTATCCATTCGATGCCGTCAATATCCGCGAGTTCCCCCATGAGCTGCGCCAGTCGCCGCTCCTCGTAGCGGTCGAGGCCGTAGTACGTGGTGTCCTGTGCGATGAGAATAAGCTCCTTCGTGCCGAGCGCGCGCAGGAATTTTCCTTCATGCACCACCTCCTCGATGGATTTGCTCACATGTCCGCCCCGCATGAGCGGAATCGAGCAGAACGAACAGGGACGGTCGCAGCCCTCGGAAATTTTCAGGTACGCCGAGTGCGACGGCGTGGAGAGATGCCGTTCGCCGAGCAACTCGTACTTGTAGCTTCCGCCGAGTGTTTCGATGATGTTCCTGAAATCGGTCACGCCGAAGAAACGATCCACCTCCGGCAGTTCCTTCTCCAGGTCAGCACGGTATCGTTCCGAAAGGCAGCCAGCGACGTACAGGGCGCCGATGGATCCTGCCTTCTTCATTTCCACGGCTTCGACGATGGTGTTGACCGATTCCTCTTTCGCCGCGTCGATGAAGCCGCAGGTATTGATGATCAGCGTATTCGCATCCGCGGGATCGTCGACGATGGCGAGGTCGTTTGCCTCGATCTGGCTCATCAGCACCTCGGAATCTACCGTGTTCTTCGAGCAGCCGAGCGTAATGATTGCGATTTTCTGTTTCTGTATGGTCATGGGATGGTATTTCTCAATTCGATGAAGTCTTGTCGGTATTCCGCAGCAGCGCTTCGACACGTCGGACATCGTCCGGGACATCCACTGCCTGGGAATCCGCCGGAACATTGGCGACAACGATTCGCATGCCGTTTTCCAGCGCGCGGAGCTGTTCGAGTCTTTCTGCCTGCTCGAGTGGCGACGGTGGAAGGGCCGAAAATCGGAGCAGGGCCGCACGTCTGTAGACGTAGATGCCGATATGCTTCCTGTAGACACCGTCGCGGGGGGATGCGTTACCGTCATGGCGCTGATACGGTATGCCGGCGCGTGAGAAGTACAACGCAAAACCGGCCGCATCCGTTACCAGCTTGACGGTGTCGGGGCTGGAAATACCCTCCTCACCGGCGAGCGGACAGGAGGCCGTCGCGATGTCCGCGCCTGGATTCTCACGAAGTGCACTGACCGTGGCATCGATGGTGAACGGCGGCAGCAGGGGTTCGTCACCCTGCACGTTGACATAAATGTCCGCGTGTTCCTGCGCCGCCAGGCAGGCGATGCGCTCGGTGCCGGAAGTGATGCCGGACGGCGTCATGAAAACTTCGCCGCCGAAGCGCAGCACTTCGTCACGGATGCGTTCGTCGTCCGTCGCCACTACCACACGCGAGCTGCAGGTGGCCGCGCCGCAACGCTCCCACACGCGCTGTATCATGCTCTTCCCGGCGATCATCGCCAGGGGCTTGCCCGGGAAACGCGTCGAGGCATACCGGGCCGGGATCACGATCAGGATCTGTTCCATCATGCAGTAAAATAGTGATAAAATCGGGGAAAGGTATTTCGAGCGTTAGCGCGACGGATCCGGGTCCCCGCAGCGGAGGCGGACGAATGAAAGAGATACGCAGGCAATGCGCGGGCGCTGGGAAGTGCGCATGAAGGAGTGTCAGAGAACGCGGGGTGTGCGCAGGTATGTGCCGTCCGATTCGGGTGCGTTGCACAGTGCCTTTCCTCGCGGCAGGGAAGGGTGGACCTCGTCCTCACGCGGAGCGGGGGAGGCGTCGTGGAGATGCAGCAGCGGCGGGACATGCGTCAGATCGGCGGACCGTATCGGCAGGAGACGCGCCATGACAGTCGAGAGTTCCTCCGCGAGCCGCCGGTGATCGTCAGCGGAGAGGGTGAGCCGCGCATGTCGCGCGAGCGCCGCCGCCGAGGTGTATGCATCAGATGGCGACGTCATATACGCGATAGGTTTTGTAGCGCTCGGCGTTCATCAGCCTGGCGCCCTTGTTCATCATGTCATTGTCTTCGAGCACCCATGAGGCCTCGCCGAGCAGGATGCCGTGCGCCGCAGCGCGGTGCACCACCTCGTGGTACATCACCGCGTCGATGCCTTTGCCGCGGTGCCCGGGAAGCACGCCGAGCACGAGGATGCGCACCAGATCGATGCGCTTTGTCTTGGTGAGCATGTGCCATGCCGCGCCGATGATACCGCCTCTGCGATTGTGTATCAGCACCTGGTTGAGATCCGGCAGGCAGAGATTGAAGCCGACAGGTTCGCCGTCGCGTTCGATGATGAAAACGAGGTCCTTGAACTTCCCGATCACCTGGACGAGATCGTCCGCCAGGAAGTCGAATTCCTTGTCCGTCATCGCGACCGCCCCCCAGTTCTTTTCCCAGGAACGATTGTACAGGTCCTTGAGCACGACGATGTCGCGATCCAGGTTTTTGAAATCGACGTTGCGGACGGTGAGATTGTAGCGCGCGCGCACCAGTTGCTGTCCCCGCTCGAGTTTCTCTGTCACCACCTTCCTGTTTTCGAGCAGGTAGGCGTAGAGGTCCCGGCTTTTCCTGAAACCGTACGCTTCACAGAGCAGGGGATAATACCGCGGGTTGTAGGTCATGAGGATAACCGGGGGCCGGTCGAAACCGTCGACGAGCATGCCGATTTCATCGTTGATGGAGGGATTCAACGGACCGCGCATCGTGTCCATTCCCCGCTCGCGCAGCCATTGCGCCGCCGCGTCGAAAAGCGCGTCGGCGGCATCCTGGTTGTTGATGCATTCGAAGAAGCCGAAGAAGCCCACCCTGTCGTCGTGCATTTCGTTGTGCCGGTGGTTGACGATGGCCGCGATGCGACCGATGCTTTCACCATCCCGCTCGGCGACGAAAAGCTGCATCTCCGCGTGTTCGTAGAAAGGGTTTTTCTTCCGGCTGAGAAGCTTCTTCCTGTCCATCAGCAGGGGCGGGACCCAGTTGCGGTCGCCCTCGTAGAACTTCCACTGCAGCTTGATGAATCGGTTCTGCTCCGCATTGCCGGTAACGGGGCGGACGAAGATGCGGCTCATGGGATACCCTCGGAATTAATCGATGACTTCGAGCTTGCGGCCGATATCGCCGCAGATTTCGAGAATGCGGTCGAGCTGATGTTTTTCATGTGTGGCCATGTAGCTGGTGCGCAGCATCTGCCACCCCTGGGGGACACCAGGACTGATGAAGACGTTGACGAAGACGCCCGCGTCGAACAGTTCCTTCCAGAAGACGAAGCTCTTGGTGTCGTCGCCGATGATCACGGGCACGACGCCGGTCTCGCCCATGACGACCTTGAAGCCCATCTGTGCGAAGCCGTTGCGCATGTAATCCGCGTTCTCGCGCAATTTGCCCACACGCCAGGGCTCGCTCTCCAGGATGTCCAGCGCTGCGAGCGCCGCAGCGACACTGGCCGGCGTGGGACTGGCGCTGAAAATCAAGGCGGGTGAATGATGCTT
>JAVVFP010000135.1:0-7504 GCA_032250495.1 Bacteroidota bacterium
CGCGTCTGTCCACATGAACAGTCAGAGGAAACGCGCTATGTCCGCGCAGCTGTCGCCTGATTGGCTCTTGCATGGCGGAGCACAACGTTTGTGTCTTTTCTCGAATACCACGGCTTTCCCGAGAGCACGGAAGTCCCCGTCGGCGAAGCCTCGCGGCTGCACAGGGGTCAAGAAGGAGTCTCATCTCGGACAGGGACGAATACGGCCTCGAGCGTTTCCCCGAGACAGCGTGCGATATCAAACGCCAGGGAGAGTGATGGAACGTAGCGTTCCTGTTCCAGCATGATGACGGTTTGACGTGTGCAGCCCGCGCAGCGGGCCAGTTCCGTCTGCGTCAGTCCACGCTGTTCGCGCAGCCTGCGGACGTGGTTCCGAATGCGCGCCTTAGGCATCGGGGTCACCGCGCAGGTCCAGCAGCAGTCCGGCCAAGGCATGCACAAGGGAAAGCAGGGCCACCGTCCCGTACGCGAGCAGCCAGAGCCATCCCGCTGGAACGCCGCCCGTGTCCCGGTACAGATCATAGAGCAGTATTCCCGCAAGGAAGACGACCATCCCGATCGCCATGAGCGTGATCTGCGACGCGCGCCGTGCAATTGCCTCGTCACGCTCATCGATTTCCCCTCGTTCCTTCCCGCGCTTCGTGCGCCAGCCCAACCATGCATTGACCAGGAAGCCCGGTAGAATGACGATAGCTGATATCAGCCGCCATGGCGCGTATTCCGGCACTGCGAAGCGCTCCGGTCCCGGAAGCAGGACCGAAAGCAGCAGTCCGATGAGTACGACAGCCCAGATCGCGGCCGTGATGATTGCATTTTTCCGTGCGTACGACATGGGTATTCCTCGCGTGAAGGGTTTGTAAGAAATAATTTACATCATGCGCCGTATAATGTCAAGTATTTCTTACATATTTTGCCTCGAGTGGCAGCGACCGCTGCGCGGCACTTGCATTTGCAGGGAAACATTTCTAAAATAGGATAGTCGATATCCCAAATAAATGTTTGACAGGCAGGCCCGCGCCTGCGGTTTCCTGCGACCGGAAAGGAGCTCCCCATGTCCCGGTGTTTCGTTGTTTGCGCTGCAATCATGTATTTCCTCGTGTTTTCGGGTGTCGTCACCGCCCAGAAGGGGACGACAAAAACATTCGATTCTTTCGTTTTTTCCATGACATCGGAAATTACAGTCGTCGACGGCGATGACGTGATGGAAGTGGGCGTGCGGCTTCCCGATATCAGGCTTACCTATGATGAGAACGAGGAGGCCTATCTCGGTGAGGGGGATCTCGTGCATACGCGATTCAGCATGCCGCTCGGAGAAAGCTGCTGGATCAAGCAGGCAGTGTACCGCAGCGACCGGTTCTACATACGCCTGGAGGTCGATGAGTACTTCGATGCGGCGCCCGATGTGCGGCTCTATATGCGCATGCGCGGGACGACGGCATTCACCATGCCCGGGGAGGGTGCGCTGATCGCCTGTCTCACGGGAAACGATACGACGGAGTTCTCCATGCCGGCGTCGCCCATCTGGGCCGCGGGCTGGTTCGTGATTCGTGACGATCTCGGGGAGGAGCCGGCCGCGCCGCATGGCTGGCCGATACGAAACATTGTAGTGGAAGGATGGGAAATCACCGGGATCGAAGATGAAAACTTCCGGATCTACAAGGAACTCGATCATACGTACACGGAGCCGGACGGGGAGCAGTTCCGCGAGGTCGCCACCTACGAGATCGAACCCTGTATGCGCTATGAGACTGTTTTCGAGATGGGTGTCGACAGTTACACCTTCGCCAACAAGGAGGAGATCGTCTGGCCGGAGTCCTACTGGTCACAGTTCGATTACAGCGTCGAAGGCGATGCCTTCACGACGGTAACGGGCAGTCCTCCCGCGCACAGTTACCCGGACTGGTATGCATACGTGCGCGCATTCGGCGAGCAGCAGACCTATCACAGTATGCTGCCGAAGGTGCAGCGACCTCTCGCCATGCTGCGCTGGAAGATGTGCAGCAGGGAGTTCTGGGGCGCATGTTATGGTTTTACGTATTCGAGTCTCCTGCACCATCGCGGTCTCCGCAGCGCGCTCCCCCAGCCGCTGGGTATGCTCACGCCCGAGGATATCGTACTGGAAGAACTGCACGAAAAACACTGTTACCAGTTGAGCAGGGAGGGCATACTCCACACTGCGCGCAACCTCGGCATGCGTCCGAAGCAGATGATCGAGACGCTGGTCGCTTCGTTGCGGGAAGATGAAAAGGCCAGCCAGGGACTGGGTATACTGCTCCCCGGCCTGGGGCACTCGGTGCTGCCACTGAGCATCACGCGCTGCATCGACCGGGACGCGGAAGAAGTGCTCACGGAGGTCGAGGTCTGGGACAATGACGACCCCGGCGCGCCGCGGAAGTTCACGGTCAACGAGACACGAAACCTCATTCTCGGTGACAACGGCAATCTCGACCGTGGTTTTTTCCCTGATGTGCCGGCCGACGAGTATCAGCCTGCCTATCCGACGATGTTCAAGGGCGCCGCATCACGCCAGCGTCCCACGATGCTGAGCGGAGAGTGGACGGAAGTGTTTTACAAAGGCGGTGGCAGCGCCACGATGACGGTGCCCGGACGGCAGGCGGTCGATCTCAACACACCGGATCTGACAGCGGCGCAGGATATGTTTCCCGTCAACATCCTGACCGGTGCCAGACCCATCATACCCGGATACAACGTGGCATCGGAGATCGGGGGCAGCCTGCGCGTCGACGCGGTAGCGGGAGCAGTCCGCGAAACCGTCAGCAGTATCAGCGCCCGCGGAGCGCTGGATGCCGCATACAGTGCCGATGCGGGCAGCCAGGTCTCTTTCACCTTTGATAACGTCGACTTCGCCATGCAACTGTCCACAACGGACGCGCTGCGGGACCTTGCCCTGCAGCTCGTGCTCGGCGGGGAAGAGGCGGATCTGCTCGCGCGTATCGGCCTGCGTGAATTCCCGGGCCGGGATTCCCTGCAGGTCGCGCTGGGTGAAGCTCCTGCGCTCGTTCTCCTGCGCAACGCTGGGGAAGGCAAAACCTACTCCGCGGAGCTGATGCGCTTCGGAACGGGGTTCGCCACCAGCGGCGCCTTTGCGGATCTCACGATTGAGCGCGGCGAAACGCACGGCATCGTTGCGGGCAGCACGGACAGTCTGCGGACCACGCAGATCGCATTGCACATCGACCGCGGAAGTGACGGCAGCGTGGACGAGATCCGCATCCTGCGCGGTTACGGAACGGTCTCGGTGGACCGGCCTGCGGTCGTGCACGAAGATCTCCGTGCCTGGCCCGCGCCCTGGAATCCCACGATACGTCCGCTGCAGCTGCGCTACGCGCTGCTGCGTCCGAGCACCGCACGCCTTGTCGTTTACAACGCGCTGCAGCAGGAAATTGCAGAACTCGTTCCATCACAGATGCATGAAGCCGGGACCGCGTATCACGCCACCTGGGACGGAACGGACCGTACGGGACGTGCGGTACCCGTCGGGACGTATTTTTACGTCCTCGAGGCTGCGGACGGCAGCCGAGCGCTCGGGAAAACCACGGTACTCCGCTAAGACAGCACAGTGTCAGCTGATGACGAATTTGACGCCGAGAGCGACAAGGCCGAGAACGATGACGGAAACCATGATGATAAGGGGCAGGGGGAAACCCTGTTCCTGTTGTGCCTGGTCAGACATGGCACTCCTCCGGAAAGTGTGGAAAAAAGTGAACTGAAATGGAGTCAGCTCACCGGGGGAGGAGCGCGTGGCGAGGAGGGTCGGCATTCCGGCGGAGGCGGGAGTGTCGTGTGAATATGTGTGCGCGGTGCAGGTCGTACCGCGTTGCGGATTGCAGGTGCCGGCAGGGGAGCTGTCTGTCGCTGCCGCATGTTGCGGGAACGAAGAAGCGTGGATTCGGATATTCCGCGACCGGTCGTGCCCTCGGTCTGCTGCTGTGGCAGGGCACCTTCCGCGAGCAGCAGCGTGCCGCCGGAAATTCCGGCGGGCAGCAACCCGGGTGATGCGATGAAGCATAACAGGGAGAAGCCGATGACAACGAGTGATATGGTCCGCGTGCGGCGCATGCAGTAAGAACGTCAATCCGGCGATACGGGGCAATGAAAATCGGCCGGCGCATTCCCGATTTTCCAATCGTGAACCCGCGGTCATCCCGGGTCGTCTGCAGGCCCGGCAAAGAAAAACCCCGCGGCGCGGGGTTTTTCTTTCATGTAATGCAGCGTGTCAGGTACTGCGATGTACGCCTCGCGCGCCCGTCACTTCAGGTCGAAGCGATCGAGGTTCATCACCTTGTTCCATGCCGCAATGAAGTCGCGGACGAATTTCTCACCGCCGTCGTCGCTGGCATAGACTTCGGCCACGGCGCGCAGCTCGGAGTTGGAGCCGAACACGAGGTCCGCCCGCGTGCCCGTCCAGCGCAGTTTTCCGGAGGAGCGGTCGATGCCCTCGTACACGCCTTCGGTGGAAGAGGGCTTCCACTCCATGCCCATGTCGAGCAGGTTGACGAAGAAGTCGTTCGTCAGCGTGCCCGGGTTCTCGGTCAGCACACCGTGCTTGGTGTCCCCGTACGTCGCCGCCAGCGCGCGCATGCCGCCGACCAGCACTGTCATTTCGGGCGCCGTGAGCGTGAGCAGCTGGGCGCGGTCGAGAAGCATTTCTTCTGCAGGGACCTTCACACCGGAATGCATGTAATTGCGGAAGCCATCTGCCGCGGGCTCCAGGTATGTCAGCGACTCCACTTCGGTCTGTTCCTGCGTGGCGTCGGTGCGTCCGGGAGCGAAGGGGACGGTCAGGTCATGGCCCGCCTTGCGTGCGGCCTCTTCCACCGCGGCGCAGCCGGCGAGAACGATGAGGTCGGCCAGCGAGACTTTCTTGTCGGACTGTGCGGCGTTGAATTCCTTCTGCACCTTCTCGAGCGCATCAAGCACCTTTGCCAGTTCCGCGGGCTGATTGACTTCCCAGTCCTTCATCGGTGCCAGGCGGATACGCGCGCCATTGGCGCCGCCGCGCATATCGGAGCCGCGGTAGGTCGAAGCCGAGGCCCATGCGGTACGGATCAGCGTGGAGGAATCGATTCCCGCAGCGAGTGCCTTCTTCTTGAGTTCTGCGATGTCACTGTCATCAATCAGGGCGTGATCCACGGCGGGAACGGGATCCTGCCAGATCAGTTCTTCTTCTGGAACTTCCGGTCCGAGGTAACGCGAGATCGGACCCATGTCGCGATGCGTGAGTTTGAACCACGCGCGGGCGAAGGCGTCGGCGAAGGCGTCGGGATCCTTATGGAAGCGGCGCGCAATCGGCTCGTATTTCGGATCGAAGCGCAGGGAGAGGTCCGCCGTGCTCATCATGGGACGATGTTTGATCGAGGGGTCGTGCGCGTCGGGAATCATATCCTGCTCCTCGACGTCCTTGGCCAGGAACTGATACGCGCCGGCGGGACTTTTCACGAGTTCCCATTCGTACTTGAAGAGCATATCGAAATATCCCATATCCCACTGCGTCGGATTCGGCTTCCAGGCGCCTTCGAGGCCGCTGGTTGTCGTGTGAATACCCTTGCCGCTGCCGAAAGCGTTTTTCCATCCCAGGCCCATTTCCTCGATCGGTGCCGCTTCAGGTTCGGGACCGACCAGGGCCGGATCGCCTGCGCCGTGCGCCTTGCCGAAGGTATGTCCACCGGCGACGAGCGCGACGGTTTCTTCGTCATTCATCGCCATGCGCGCGAAGGTTTCGCGCACGTCGTGGCCGGAGGCCACCGGATCGGGATTGCCGTCCGGTCCCTCGGGATTCACGTAAATGAGACCCATCTGTACGGCGGCGAGGGGGTTTTCCAGTTCGCGCTCCCCCGAGTAACGGCTGTCGGGTTTGTCGCTGGTCGCCAGCCATTCCTTTTCCGCTCCCCAGTACACATCTTCCTCCGCTTCCCAGATGTCCGGTCGTCCCCCGCCGAAACCGAAGGTCTTGAAGCCCATCGATTCCAGCGCCACGTTGCCGGCGAGTATCATCAGGTCGGCCCAGCTGATGCGCTTCCCGTATTTTTTCTTGATCGGCCAGAGCAGGCGGCGCGCCTTGTCGAGGTTGCCGTTGTCGGGCCAGCTGTTTATCGGTGCGAAGCGCTGGTTGCCGGTGTTCCCGCCCCCGCGACCGTCGGACACGCGGTAGGTGCCCGCGCTGTGCCAGGCCATGCGGATGAAGAGGCCGCCGTAGTGCCCCCAGTCCGCCGGCCACCAGTCCTGCGAATCCGTCATGAGCGCATGCAGATCCTTTTTCAGCGCGTCATAGTCGAGCTTCTTGAATTCCTCGGCATAATCGAAATCCTCGTCCATGGGATTGGATTTCGCCGAATGCTGGCTGAGGATTTTCAGGTTCAGACGCTTCGGCCACCAGTCCTCGTTGGACCGCCTGTCCACTGTCGTCCTCGCTCCGTGCATACCCGTTACCGGACACTTTCCTTCTTCTGCCATGGCGTTCTCCTTGCTGTTCGTGTAGACGTACATTGTATGAAACTGTCGAGATATATTCCACCTTCCGTCGAAGTCCGCGATGCATGCGGTGCGGTGGGGACGTCGAAAGGGAGTGAGACCTGGTATATTATTAGAAAAAGTCTAATCGCATGACAAAAAAACTAGCGTTTCCTCCTGCCGCGTAGAATGACCTGGTATTCATCGATGTCGTAATCCTCGAGTTTCTGTCTGCCCTGCACGGTCAGCCAGTTCCAGGGGATGTCGATGATCGTTCCGTCTTCTTCGTCGATGAAATGGTGGTGTTTCTGCAGGTTGGGATCAAAGACGACCGTCCCCTCCTTGAGGAGCTGTGTGCGGAGCATGCCTTTCTCGACGAAGAGGTTCAGCGTATTGTACACCGTCGCACGGGAGACGATCGCGCAGCGTTTCTGTGCCTCGGCGAGAATATCATCGGCCGTCGGGTGCTGCGTATTCCCGAGCAGCGCCTCGGCGATGGCGATGCGCTGCGCGGTGGGCTGAATGCCCTTGTCCTTCAGAAAGGAGATTGCGTTGCTCATGAAAGTAAAATAGCGACTGTATTGTAATTAGTCAAGAGTTGGATAAAGTCTAATTACCCGGATTATCTTTTGCCACGTGCTGCGCCATGACGGCGGATTTCATCTTCCTGCTGTCCCTTGTCCCGAATGATGGCCAGTATATCGGGATCCGGGACGATGCGCAGTCCTCCACGCTTGCTTCTTGCCCCTGCGATACGTAGGTTCCGGTTCGACCCACAGTTTCATCGCTCGTACCCACGCTCCGTTCGCTATTCCGCATGGCAGAGTCACTCATGCCGGAACAAGGATCGAAACGGATGCGCATTTCCCCCGTCTTCCAGATGATCGGTACTCGCACTCATTCAACAGGGCAGGAGCAGCCATGACCGCATCGCGTACGCTTCTCATCGCAGCCATCACGTTCTTTACTCCCCAGCTTGTCGCGCACGGTCAATGGAACTCCGACCCCGCGTCCAATACGCCCATCTGCCGGGC
>JAVVFP010000136.1:0-7392 GCA_032250495.1 Bacteroidota bacterium
CCGTGAAGCCGAAATACGTGTTCCTCTTCGGAGACGGACATTTCGACTACAGGAATTACGGCACCGCCGAGGCGATCATCGTGCCGGTCTGGGAGACGGAAAATTCCATCAACCGCATCGGCTCCTACACGAGTGACGATTATTACGCGCAGGTCGTCGGCGATGACAGGCGCGTGGATCTCGCGACCGGCCGCATTCCCGTGCAAACGGTGGAAGAGGCGGACATTGTGGTGGACAAGATTATCAGCTACGAAACCGATCCCGATTTCGCACCGTGGAAAAACCGCGTGACCTTCGTCGCGGACGACGGCTGGACCTCCTTCTCCGACACCGACCGCGACCAGCATACCCGGCAGTCCGAGCGGCTCGCCGATATGATTCCCTCCGACGTGGAACAGGACAAGATTTACCTCGTGTCCTACCGCACCGAGAACACGGCGCAGGGACGCCGCAAGCCCGACGTCAACGAGGCCATCATTGACCGCATCAATGAGGGCACCATCGTCATGAATTACACCGGCCACGGCGCCCATGACATTTGGGCCCACGAGCGCGTCTTCGTGTCCGACGTCACCGTGCCACAGCTGACGAATGCGGACCGCTTGACCTTCGTCTGCGCCGCCACCTGCACCTTCGGCCTCTACGATGCTCCGGGCGTGCGCAGCGGCACCGAACGCCTCCTCCTTCGCGAGCACGGCGGCTCCATCGGAGGCCTCTCCGCTCCGCGCGTGGTGTTCTCCACCGAGAACAGCGCGTTCAACACAGAGTTTTTCCAGTACCTGCTCAACGAGGGCCGAGAGGCCGACGGTCGTCCCCGTCGCCTCGGTGACGCGATCTACTCGTCCAAGCAGCGGTACAACTCCATTCCCGGCTATGAGAAATTCCACCTTTTCGCCGATCCCGGACTGCGCCTGGCGCTGCCGCGCCACAGTGCGCGCGTTGACCGCATCCTGGTCAACGGAAGTCCCGTGAGCGCGGACACCGTGCAGCTGCGCGCCCTCAGCAGCGTGACGCTGGAGGGCAGCGTGCTGCGGCCGAACGGGGATCAATGGGAGGATTTCGCCGGCAGCGTGGAAGTGAGTCTTTTTGACGCCGAACGCAGCGTCGTCGTCCAGGAAGCGCTGTGGAACAACTACACGTATTCCATGCCGGGCGGATTGCTCTACAGGGGGCAGGCCAGCGTCGATGGCGGCCGCTTCACGGTGGACTTCATCGTTCCGAAGGACATCAGCTACGAGAACAACAACGGCCGCATCGCGATGTACTTCCATAACGGCGTGGTCGACGGCGCCGGCTACTCCCTGGATCTGCGGATCGGCGGTTCCGACAGCACGGCCACACCCGACGACGAGGGACCCGTCGTGCAGCTCTACCTCGACAGCCGCAGCTTTCTCGCGGGTGACGAGACCGGGACGGATCCGCTGCTTATCGCCGACCTTTTCGACGAGAGCGGGATCAATACCACCGGACTCGGCATCGGGCATGACATCGAGCTCTGGCTCGACGGCGCGGATCGCGGGACGGTGCTCAACAGCTATTACCGCGGGGACATCGACTCCTATCAGCGCGGCACGGTCGAGTACAGGCTGCGGAATCTCGCGCCCGGTGCCCATACGCTGCGCCTGCGCGCATGGGACATCTTCAATAATTCGACCACCGCGGAGACACGGTTCGTGGTCAACGGCGGCCTGTCGCTGCAGGACGTTGCCAATTATCCCAATCCCGCGAGCGGCGGCACGACGTTTACCTTCCGGCACAACGTGCTCGATCCCGTGGTCGTCGACGTGCTCATCTATGCCTCCAGCGGACAACTCGCCGGCCACCTCCGCAGCGGGGAGATAACTTCCCGCGTCGTGGAGCTTCCCTGGGACGGCCGCAGCGCAGCGGGTACGCCCCTGTCGAGCGGCATCTATATCTATCGCATCGTCTGCCGCACGGCGGACGGTGTGATGGGCAGCGAGGCGAGCGGGAAGCTCACGATCGTTCGCTGATATTGTGTTGAAATTGCAAGAAAATGGTAATAAATTAACTGTTCTGTCTTAAGGTTTTACGAGGATTCACATGATTCGCAAGAGCAAATCCCTTCTCTGTTCCGTCGCAGTGTTCCTGCTCATACTCCCCTTTGTGCAGGAAGCGGCGGCGCAGACGAACACGGCCGTGCCCTTCATGCTCATCTCGCCCAGCTCGCGCAATAGCGCCATGGGTGAGGCGGGTGTCGCGCTCGCGGACGACGTTTCCGCCATTTTCTGGAATCCGGCCGGTCTTGGTTTCCAGAAGGGTATGGAGCTCAGTCTCAATCACTCGAACTGGTTGCCCCAGTTCCAGCAGAGTGATCTCTTTTTCGAGTACGCAGGGTATAAAATGGACGTGCCTTCCACCGGCGGTACGCTGGGTGCGGCGCTGACCTACCTGAATCTCGGTGAATTCGAACGCCGCGACGAAGGCAACAATCCCCTCGGTACCTTCAAGAGCTACGAGATCGCCTTCACCGTGTCCTACGGTACGCGACTTGACGAGGACTTCGGTATCGGCGTCGGTCTGCGCCTGATTCACTCCAGTCTCTCACAGGTCGGCACCGCCCGCGAGGCGGGTTCGGGTACGGCCACCGCGGTCGCCGGGGACATCGGCGTCCTCTACCGTCCCTCCAAGCTGGTGCTGCCGTTCACCGACACCGACATTGGCAACCGCTTCTCGCTCGGTGCGTCGATCACGAACATGGGGCCCTCGCTCAGTTACATCGATGAGGCACAGTCCGATCCGCTGCCCACCGCGCTGCGCCTCGGTTTCGCCTACGACCTCGTGCATGAGAAGTACAACACGCTGACCTGGACAACGGATGTCACCAAGCTGCTCGTCAGTCGCTCGGAAGAGGACAGCAAGAAGGCGGATCCATTCTACAAGGCCATTTACCGCAGCTGGGACACCCCGGGGAACGTATTCAACACCTTTACACTCGGCACGGGCTTCGAGTACTGGTACTCGCAGCTCGTCGGTCTGCGTTTCGGTTTCTTCCACGAGGATCCCTCGCAGGGCAACCGCCGCTTCCTGACCTTCGGTGCCGGTGTGCGCTATGACATCTACGGCTTCGACTTCAGCTACATCTCTACGGCGATCTCGGATGACGATACGCCGAGTCCCCTCTCGGAAACCCTTCGCTTCACGCTCACCGTGAACTGGAGCCGCGCAGGCGGACCGGAGGACGACGGTACGCGCATTCCGGCCGACGACGCCGCGAACTGATCATGCGGATCGCCTCCGCCTCGCAACAGCAATAGAAACGCGCTCACCCTCTGTGCAGGAGGGTGAGCCGTTTTTCATCCACATGCGCAATTCGCCAGATCAACGCAGGGGATCACACCATGCTCCGTTTCCGCGGCCTCGTCGCACTCATGCTTCTCGTCACCACTGCCGCCGCGCTGCCGGCACAGCAGCGTAGCCTTCCCGGTGCGCTCCGCCTCAGCCATTCCTTCAGTCCGCGTACCGGCGCGCTTTCGCGCAGCGCGGCCAGCTTGCCCGACACCGTGCGCGTGCTCGCCGTGATGGTGGATTTCCAGGAGGACAGCGACGACCGCACGAGCGGCACCGGGAAGTTCGGGACGATATACGAATACGACTACGGCACCGAAATCCTCGACCCGATGCCGCATGACCGCGCAAAATTCCAGCAGCACCTGCTCTTTCTCGAGAATTACGTGCGCAAGGTCTCCGGGCGCCGCACCATTCTGAAAGGCGAGGTGCTCGACGGCACGGTGACCATGGCCAAACCCATCGGCGACTACAGCTTTCGCAGCGGGGAGTCCGAGGCGCCTGTGGCGCAGCTGGCGGTGGACGCATGGACTGCGGCCGCGCAGCGCTTTCCGACCGTGCGTTTCGGCGACTACGACATGTTCGTGGTCTTTCACGCCGGACGCGGACGCGACGTGGATCTGGTCAGCGTGCAGGGCTTCGATCCCACGCCGCTGGACATTCCCTCGCTCTCCTTTACGATGGAAAGTTTCCGGCGCCTGCTCGGCGCGGATTTCGACGGCATCACCATGCCGGACGGCTCGGAAATCATGAACTGCGCCATCATTCCCACGACCAACAACCGGGAAATCCCGCTGCTCGACGGTTCGGTGGGACTGCTGGAACTGACTATCAACGGTCTGCTGGCCGCGAGCTTCGGCACCTGGGCCGGACTGCCCGATCTGTTCGACACCGAAACCGGCAAAACCGGCATCGGGCGTTTCGGACTCATGGACGGTGAGGGCATTTTCGCCTACGGCGGCATCTGTCCCCCTGAACCCTCCGCCTGGGAAAAGCAGCTGCTGGGATGGACCATCGCCCGCGAGGCCATGCCCGGACGCAACAATTACCTGCTCACCGCCTCGGATTCGCTGACCACGCCCGACGTTCTGCGCGTGCCCATCAACGGCGACGAGTACTGGCTGGTGGAAAACCGGCAGCGCGACCTCGGCAACAACGGGCAGAGCGTCACCATCGTCTCGGGCGGACAGACGCAGACGCTGCGTTTCCCGAAGGACACCACCGGCTTCCGCAACGGCGACGTCTCGCAGCTCAAGGGTGTCGTGATCGACGTCGAGGACATCGACTGGGCACTGCCCGGCGGACGCGTCGTGGCCGATGACAGCGAAGCGCGCATCAACGGCGGCCTGCTCATCTGGCATATCGACGAACGAATCATAGAAGAACACCGCACGACGAACACGGTCAACACCGGCGATCATGTGCGCGGTGTGGACCTCGAGCAGGCGGGCGGTCCACAGGACATCGGCGTCGACATCGAAACCGTCTTCGGCACCGAAACCGGCACGGGGTCGCCGCTGGACTACTGGACGCGCGACAACATTTCACCCGTGTATACGAACAGCTTCGGCATGGTCACCGCGCCCAACACGCGCGGGAACAGCGGGGCGTATTCCCATGTCACCATGGACAATTTCTCGGGAAGCGCCCCCATCATGTCCCTCGACGTCGCCCTCGGCGACAATACGATTGCTCCCGTGGCCGGCTGGCCGGTGGATCTCGGGTCGCAGCTCTCTCCCGGACGCAGCGTGCACCTCCGCACCGCGGATCTCGACGCGCTCGGCGATGATGAGATACTCGTCGCCTTCGGCAGCGACACGCTGTTGCAGAAAGGCAACATGGAGGTGCTCCCCGACACCGTCAAGATGTTTGCCTTCAAGCAGGACGCGAGTCCGCTGCACCCGCCCGGCACGGGACTCGCGTTCCGCCATACACCCGCACGTGTCGCGTCCGCACCGACGATCGGCGACTGGAACGGTGACGGCACGGCCGATATCGCTCTTGTCACGCGTATGGGGCCCGAACTGGATGTCCCGGCGACACTCTGGCTGCTTTCACCCGAAGATGCCGACATGGACGGTCACTTCGACGTCCTGGGCAGGTATGACTTTCCGGGTGGTCAGCACGTCCTGCTCACGTCCCCGGCCATCGTGGACGGATCGCTGTGCTTCCGCGTCGGCAGTCCACAGGCGGACACGCTGTACGTCGTCGGTGACGATGTGCGCCGTCACACGATTCCCCGCACGTACTGGCCGGAGCCGCTCGAGACCATCGATCCGAAGCGCTGGCGCGTCATGGCATGGAGCCCCTCGCAGGCGCTGCTGACCGGGGATGCGCGGCCACTGCTGGTCGACCTGGTCAATGGCACGCTGTCCGACGTCCATGTCGCAATGCGCAGTGAACAGCTCAACAGCGCGTCGCTGGGACAGCAGACCGCGGTTACAGGTGATTTCGACGGCGACGGCAGGGTGGAGGCCATGTTCTCCGGCTGGCGCGACCTTATGCTCGTCAGCGCCGCGGACGACGCCGACCGCCTGTCGTTCGACTTGATGACATCACCGGCGGGCAGCGAGCAACGGTATCTGCACGGGAGTGCCGCAGACGTCGACGGCGATGGCCGGTTGGACGTACTCCTGAGCAGCGGCGATGCGCTGCGCGCGATGAGCTTCGCGCTGTCCACCGTAGACCATTATCCTGCCCGTCGTCCCGTGCGCTTCGCACTCTCCGCGGCCATGGAGCCGCAGGGCGCACATGCGGTATTCGGTGTCGGGGAGGATCGGATCTGGCAGTTCGTCACCGGCGCGAAGCAGGCCGACGGCTTTCCCATTCCCATCCCGTACCGCGCGGACGTGGCGCTGCTGCGCTCACCGCAGGGCCGGCTTTCCATCGCCGCCGCCTCCCCGGCGGGAAGGCTGTTCCTGTTCGAAAGCGGGACGACGGTGACCGATCAACAGCTTATCTGGCGCGTGCGTGACGGCAACGCGGGCAACAATTTCTCCGTGCTCCGCCCGTTCAGCGGCATCGATCCCTTCACGGATTTCTTCCCCGAGCACCGCTGCTACAACTGGCCGAATCCTGTTTACGAAGACGTCACGTACATACGCATGTACGTCTCCGAGGACGCCAGCGTGTCGATCAAAATCTACGACCTCGCGGGGGATCGCGTCGACGAGATCAACGCGACCGCCGTCGGCGGCGCGGACACGGACATTCCCTGGGACGTCAGGGACATCGAATCCGACGTCTATCTCGCTCGCGTGCAGGTGACTGCCGGCGCGCGCAGCGAGGAGAAAATCATCAAGATCGCCGTCGTCAAGTAGCAGGGGAGCGGTCATCGAAGCACTTCGGGATCACAGCAACAAACGTAACTTCATGAATACACGCCGATTTTTCCTCGCCGTCCTCCTCTCCGTCGTTTCGATGTCCACACTGCAGGCGCAGCCGGACACGTACTCCGCGCCGGAGAAGGACTGGTATACCATCACCACCCCGCATTTCTACGTGCATTACCATGAAGGCGCGGAACGCACCGCCCGGGTGATCGCCAAAATCGGTGAGGAGATCTACGGGCCCATCACCTCGCTGTACGATCATGAACCGGACACGCGGGTGAGCTTCATCGTCAAGGACATTTCCGATTACGCGAACGGGGCGGCGTACTTTTTCAATAACAAGATAGAGATCTGGGCCTCGCCGCTGGATTTCGATCTGCGTGGGACGCACAACTGGCTGCGCAATGTCATCACGCATGAATACACGCATATCATTCAGATACAGGCGGCGATGAAATTCGGGCGCAAGGTGCCCGCGCTGACCTTCCAGTGGTTCGGCTATGAAAAGGAACGGCGCAGGGACGTGCTCTACGGCTTTCCGAATCTGCTGGTATCCTACCCCTTCCCGGGCGTCATCGTACCACCCTGGTTTGCGGAGGGAACCGCGCAGTTCCAGCGCGGCCTGCTGGGTTACGAGAACTGGGACGCGCACCGCGACATGATTCTGCGCAGCTATGTGCTCTCCGACAGCATGCTGACCTGGGGTGAAATGAGCGCCTTCGGGAAAAGCAGTCTCGGCAACGAAAGCGTCTAC
>JAVVFP010000137.1:0-7378 GCA_032250495.1 Bacteroidota bacterium
GGGCGGCGGCCGGCGCGCGCTGCCGCGCGGCCCGGCGATGCGCCGCTGCCATTCAAGGACGAAGACGAAGAAGACGGGCACGAAGAACACGGCCAGCACCGTGCCGCTGACCATGCCGCCGAACACGCCCAGTCCCCCTTCGATGAAGGAGAGATCCGGCGAATCCAGGCGCACGCTGAGGGGATCGTCGAAGCCGCGGGCGATCTTGTAGTAACTGTAGAACTGGCGGTCCATCGCGTAGCCGTGTGCGACCAGTCGACGGGCGATGACGGAATCCCCCGGCTGCTCGTTGCTCTTCACGATCTGCGAGATCACGCCCGGCTGATAAATCGTCTCTGCCGTCCTTGCCGGCGCCGGGTACACCCATCCCCCGTCGGCCACACCATAGAGGGGAATCTCAAGGCGCGATTTCAGCGTGTCCCCTCCCGGCAGGCGCTTCCAGGTCTCGGACCAGAGGCGGAAGTAAAACGCATCGGGCGGAACGGCGAAGCCGGTGACGCCGGGATGTACGCGCACGTTGCCTTTGCCCGTATCGACGCGGATGCGTTCGACGCGGACGTAGATGCGCGAGGGCATGGTGACCGCGCCGCGCAGCTGCGTCTCGCCGGGAACATCCACCTGCAGGCGGTAGTCGGTCTCATGGCGGGGCATGAGTTCCCGGTTGATCCACGCCGTTCTCGTCCCACCCCCGTCGAGCGTGACGACGGTGTCGCGGAAGTCGTACGTCTTGCCGCCGCCGATGATGCGCACCGTCGCTTCCTGCACTTCCTTGGTTGTAAGCGGCCGCAGGGTGATGCCGAGCTCGGCGTCATAGCTGCGTGCGAGCAGCACGCTCTGGTACTCCTGCGCGGGATCGAGGATACAGAAAACGGCGATCTGACTTTTGAATTCCGTTTTCGGGGAGAAATCGTTGTCGCAGCCGACCGGGAACAGCGCGAAGCCGAACAGCGCGGCGGCGAACAGCAGCGTCAGGGCCTGTCTGCCCATGCGTACTCCGTTATTTTTTCTTCTGCGCGGCGGCGTCTTCCGCGTCGGCGCCCTCTTCTGCGACGGCATCCGCTTTCGCCTTCGGATCCTCCGGCACGACGCCGATACCGAGTTCGCGTTTGACATCGGCCTCGATGCGCGCGAGCAGGTCGGGGGTTTCCTTGAGGAATTTCCGTACGCCCTCGCGTCCCTGGCCCAGGCGTTCGTCGCCGTAGGAGAACCAGGAGCCGCTCTTCTGCACGACGCCGGCTTCCACGCCCACGTCGAGCAGGTCGCCGATCTTGGAGATACCCTCATTATAGAGAATGTCGAATTCCGTTTCCTTGAAGGGCGGCGCCATCTTGTTCTTGACCACCTTGATACGCACGCGATTGCCGATGATGTTGCCGGCGTCCTTGAGCACGTCCTTGCGCCTGATGTCCATGCGCACCGAGGCGTAGAACTTGAGCGCATTGCCGCCGGTGGTGGTTTCGGGATTGCCGAACATGATGCCGATTTTCGAGCGCAGCTGATTGGTGAAAATCACCGTGGTCTTGCTTTTGCTGATGGCGGAGGTGAGTTTGCGCAGCGCCTGGGACATCAGTCGGGCCTGCGTTCCCATGGTGGGATCGCCCATCTCGCCCTCGATTTCCGCACGCGGCACCAGGGCGGCGACGGAGTCGATGATGATGATGTCCACTGCGTTCGAGCGAACCAGGGTCTCGCAGATCTCCAGGGCCTGTTCGCCGTATTCCGGCTGCGAGACCAGGAGGTTGCCGACGTCCACCCCGATCTTCCGGGCGTAGCCGACGTCCAGCGCATGCTCGGCGTCGATGAAGGCCGCCGTGCCGCCGCGCATCTGCGCCTCGGCGAGAATGTGCAGACAGATCGTGGTCTTGCCCGAGGATTCCGGTCCGTAGATTTCCACGATGCGTCCCCTGGGAATGCCGCCGATGCCCAGCGCCGCATCCAGGGAAATGGATCCGGTGGGAATGGTTTCCACCTGCGCGATCACGCCGTCTCCCAAACGCATGATCGAACCCTTGCCGAAATTCTTCTCGATCTGCGATACCGCAAGCTCGAGTGCTTTCATTTTGCCGTTTTCTTCAGCCATTGTCGTTTCCTGTGAAATTGATGAAACGTCCCCGCTGTCAGTCCCCGGGTACCAGTGCAATGCGTGCGCGTTCTCTGTGTATCGCTCCCTGGGGTGTGAGCGTGCTTTCCATGATGCGTACATCGGAAAAATGTACCGTTGCAGGCTGAAAACTACACGCTGCCAGTTCATTTTCCAAACGTTCGGCAGAGGCGCCGCGCCGCAGGCGCCCCACCGTGAAATGTGGTGTGAATTCCTTCTCCTCGCGCTGCAGTCCATGCCGCGCGCACACCTCCTCCGTCAGCCGCTGCAGGGACAGTACACGCGGGACGGTATCATTGAAACCCAGCCATACGATTCGTGGACGCTTCATGTTCGGAAACGCGCCCGTGCGATTTATTTCCGCCGCGATCTCCCCTTCCGCGGGTACTTCCTTCCGCAGATCCGATGCGACCTCCTCCAGCGTCGCCGGCAGCACATCCCCCAAGAACTTCAGCGTGATATGCACCTTCTCCGGCTGCTCCCAGCGGCAGCTGCGGTCCCGCGCGCGCATGCAGGCGACGAATGCCGCCATGTGCTCGCGGGCGACGGGGTCGGGGTAGAGGGCGATGAAGGAGCGGATGAACTTAGACATATGGCTAACATACGGTATTTACTCTAAAAAGGCAACCAGAAAGGCAACCACAGGGACACAGAGTACACAGAGTTGAATACAAAGGGCACAGAGGATTTAAAGGACGCGCCGGACAATGCCCTTGCGCATGCTGCGCACGTTGAAGTTGAGGAGAAGGCCGACCTGTTTGCCAGCAAGACGCAGGTATGTGAGAAGTTGGGCCTCGTGGACGGGAAGGACGATGGCGACGGATTTCACCTCGACGATGACTTCATTGTCGACCAGCATGTCCAGACGGTACACCGATTTGAGATCCTTCCCGTCGTATATGACAGGTATCGGGACCTGTCGAGCGACCTTGTGGTGGCTTTTCTCCAGTTCATGTGCCAGGCTCTTTTCATACACCGATTCGAGCAGGCCCGGTCCGATCTTCGTGTGCACGCGATAGGCGCAGCCGATCACGGCATAGGAAATCGCATTGATATCTTCTCTGTGCATGGGAACTCCCTATTTCCCTGATTGCAAAATCGTGCCACCAATGAACGGAAGTACAGCTCCTCGATCAAGGCACTATCACGACCACGATTCATTCCTGCCCCGAAAAAAATCCTCTGTGCCCTCTGTGCAAAACTCTGTGTCCTCTGTGGTTGCCTTTCTGGTTGCCTTTATATCTCCTCCCCGGCTTTGAGCAACCGGTTCATCACCGCGTACCCCACGCCCACGGCTTCGATGGCGGGACAGAGTATGACATCCACTTCGCAGTCGTCGAGGGTACGCAGGCCGGCGTAGAGCAGGCGGGCGTAATCGACGGCACGCCCTTCGTGGAGGGAGGAGAAATGCGCGGCGCCGGCATCATGCCAGCGTTCGGGGGCGAGCAGTCCGACGCGGCGGCCGGCACGCACCTGTTCGGCCACGGCGTTTCGCAGCGCGCGGTCCATGGACGCGGGATCGGGGTCATGGGGAAGGATATGGAGAGGGACGCGAGGCGCGTAGTGGCGGTACTTCGTGCCGGGGGAGCGCGGGGCGCCGTCGTAGCTTTCGACGAAATGCACGCGGGACTGGATGACGTCCTCGAGATCCTCGCGCGTGACGGTTCCCGGACGCAGTATGACCGGTTCGCGGGAGGTAAGGTCCAGCACGGTGCTCTCGATGCCGACGGGACATTCCCCGCCGTCGAGCACGGCGGCGATGCGTCCCTGCAGCTCATCGAATACGGTGCGGGCGTCGGTGGGACTCGGCCGTCCCGAAATGTTCGCCGATGGTGCGGCGACAGGAACGCCCGCTTCCTGCAGCAGCTGCCGTGTGATGGCGTGATCCGGCATGCGCAGCGCCACCGTGTCGAGTCCCGCGGTCACCACGTCCAGCACCGCGGCGTTGTGACGGACGATCAGCGTCAGGGGACCCGGCCAGAACTCGTTGGTCAGCTCCGCGAACAGCGCGGGCACGTCCTGCATCAGCTCGCGCGCCTGCAGCACGGTGTGCACGTGCACGATCATCGGATTGTCCTTCGGACGCCCCTTCACCTCGAACACGCGTCGCACCGCCTCCTCGTCCAGTGCATTCGCGCCCAGTCCGTACACCGTCTCCGTCGGAAACGCCACCAGCTGTCCCTCCCGCAGCAGCCGTGCCGCCCGGGTTATGTCGTGGGGGGTGGTATGGAGGAGGTCTGTCTTCATCATCGTAGAAAAGGCAACCGTAGTAAAGGCAACCACAGAGGGCACAGAGGAAGCACAAAGGTCACAGAGTATTCTTTAGCAGTTCTTTGTGTCCTCTGTGCAAAACTCTGTGCCCTCTGTGGTTGCCTTTCAGTAAATACCAAATTACTCAATCAAACAACGATGCCTGCACGTCATCCTTCTTCTTCCCCTTCCCGGGGACTTCGCGGCTGATGTTGTTCTGTTCCATCATCATTTCGTGGGCGGTGCGGATGAGGCCGGTGATTTCCGTGTGCAGGTGCGGGATGCCCTCGGCGGCGTCGCGCACGAGCTGGGCGGCCACGCGGGTGAAGGACTTTGAGAGCAGCAGCACGCGGATGATCTCATGCGTGCTCCACTCGCTGAACTCTATCGAGTACTGCAGGGAATTCCCACCGAGGAAAACCAGGTGGATGCCCAGGGGTTTGCCCGCGGCGGCCAGCGCTTCCCAGCCGTTGTAGACGCGCAGCAGCTGGCCGGTGAGCAGATAACGGTCGTCGTCGATGATCAGCTGCAGTTCCTCGCGGAAGCCCTCCTTGAGCACGCGCAGCGGCATGGGGTCGAAATTCTCGAACAGCCGCAGCAGCGCATCGTCCTCCCCTCGCTCGATGCGCACGCGCTGCACCACTTTTTCCCGCACGCGATAGTACATCCCCTCCTCTTCCGCGAAAGGATGCCACGCGCCGTCGGACTGCAGGAACTTCCCGGCCTTCGCCAGGCGGGCTATGGGGGTTTGTTGGTAGCGCATGGGGTAATTTACGAAAGGCAACCACAGTGTACACAGAGTTTTGCACAGAGGGCACAAAGAAAAAATCTCTGTGCCCTCTGTGTAAAACTCTGTGCCCTCTGTGTCACACACCAGCGTCGCGTGTTGCCTTGATCGCGATCACTCGACGAGGAGCATCCGTGTGCGTACGGATGGTCCCGCGTAGAGTCGGACGTAGTATGTTCCCCGGGCGAGGCCGCTCGCATCGAATTCCGCGATGAAGGCGCCACGGGGATAATTGCCCTGCGCAAGCGTGCGGATTTCGCGTCCGAGGGCATCGTAGACGATCAGGGTGATGTCCGTTGCCGCTGGAAGGGAAACGGTCATGCTCGTGCGGACGGAGAAGGGATTCGGGGAGACGCTCAGTATCGGTACGGCGGGCACGGTGGCAACGCTCTTCGGCGTCGCGGCTTCGCAGGCATGCGTGACGCTGGACGAGGCGTCGTAGGTGTATCCGCTGGCCTGCACGCCGGTGATGTCGAAGCACCAGAGGCCTGATGGACTCTTCTGCGATGCCGTGGCCAGCAGGACTTCACCGTTCGCGTCGCTCGTGCCGGAAGTCGTACCGGCGTTGGGTCCGCTGTAGTTCGCCGAGACGACGGCTCCCGCGACAGGGATGTTGTACGCATCGCGCACGACGACCAGGTCGCGTCCCTCCCAGCGGTCGGACTTGCTCTGCACGAGCACGCGGGTAACGTCCTGCGATGCAACGCGCACACTTCCGCTCGAGGTCGATGTCACCGTGACCGTCACATCGTCGGTCGCGCTGGCATTCCCGTCGTCGGTCACCGTGAGCGTGGCGGTATAGACTCCGGGATTGGAGTAGGTGTGGGAGGGATCGGCAATGGCCGCGGTTCCGCCATCCCCGAAATCCCAGGTCCAGGACACGATGCTGCCGTCGGGATCGGAGGAAGCGGAGCCGGTGAACTGCACGGCGAGCGGTGCGTTGCCGCTGGTGACGGACGCGGAAGCGACGGCGACGGGTGGCATGTTATACCCGGGGAGATGCCCCGTTGCATCGAGGCAGATGACGTAGACATCCGACAATCCCGTCGGTTGCGCCTGGTAGGCGTTGAGTAAGGGAACTCCGGGACCTGCGGTTCCGCCGACGAGGATGAGACCGTTGGCAGTGGTCGCCACGCATCGCCCCACATCACCGTATGCGCCACCGAGGTACGTCCCCCAGACCTGCTGTCCGGTGGGATCGAGCCTGGTGATGTACATGTCGCCCGAGCCACCGTTGTTGACGGTCTGCAGGGCTCCCGCCGTGACCGGGAAGTCCGTGCTGTACCCATAGCCGGCGACGATGACGTCGTCATTTCCGTCGGTCGCAATTCCCGACATCACGTCCCAGTTGTCGTTGCCGCCGCAGTACGTCGTCCACAATCGTCCGCCTGCTGCGTCGAACGAGCCGATGTACCCATCGTAATTGCCGGCCCCGTACGCTGTCTGCAGCGCAGCGGGAGTGACCGGGAAGTCCGTGCTGCTGGTATAGCCGGTGAAGACGATACGCGCCTGGCTGTCCGTCGCAACGTCACCGGCGATATCCTCCCCGCTTCCTCCGAGATACGATGCCCAGAGCTGCGCTCCGGAGGATGAGAATTTGGCGAGGTACAGGTCGCTGGATCCGGCGATGGCGCTCTGAAACGCCCCCGGCGTCACGGGGAAATTCTGGCTCGTGGTGTATCCATGGAGGATCACATTCGCGCTGTTGTCGAGAGCGACGGCCATTCCATAGTCATCTCCCCGTCCCCCGAAATACGTGCTCCAGAGCGGGAAGCCGTTCGCGCCGAGCTTCACCAGCACGGCATCCGCTTTTTTGCCGGAGCGGGACTGAAAGGCGCCCGTCGTGGTGGGGAAGTCGCCGCTCAGCGTGCATCCGCAGACGTAGAGATTGTCGTCCCCATCCACCGCCACCTGGTGGAATTCATCTGCATCGCTGCCGCCGTAGAACGTGGCCCACAGGCGGGAGCCGGCGGGATCGAATTTGATGACGAAGCCGTCGCCCGTACCGCCGGCATTGATGGTCTGATATGCTCCGGCCGTCACGGGGAAATCGACATCGTTGGCCCTGCCGACAATGATCGCGTTGTCATGACTGTCGACCGCCAGTCCCGAGAGTTGGCTGGCGCTCAGGCTGCCGCCGTAGAATGTCGACCAGAGCAGTGTCCCGCTCGCACTGAATTTTGCGAGGTAGTAATCGCTGTAACCGGAAAGTGCCGACTGAAACGCTCCGGTCGTCACCG